>CAJWCW010000001.1 GCA_913030615.1 uncultured Gammaproteobacteria bacterium
TCGCGAGGTTTTTTCAGGAAGCGAAATACAAGAATTGCGCGATGCCGCCGCAGAAGTTCTATCGAGTCCAACACCGGGTACACCCGGTGTAGGCTTTGATCCCTGGACGAAAACGCCGGGCGATGAAATTAATCCGAATCGGGTGACCTACCTTAACGATATTTTTTTGATGCACGAAAGATTCGACGTGCATATGCGTACTAGTACGCTGACGCAAGTCTTTTGTGACCTTTACGGTCCGGATCTCAACGGATTTCAATCGGCTGCCGTGATTAAGACGCCTCAGCTGAACAACGATTTTCATGGTTGGCACCAAGACGCACCGGACTACGTCCCGCTGTCAAATTACAAGAACGGTTGTGCCATTACCTATCTCCATGCGATGGGTCCAGATACTGGTGGAACGTCACTCGTGCCCGAAAGTCACCGTGACGGTGTGTTTGAGCGAGGTTACGAGACTGTCGACGGATGGCCCGTGAAAAAACGTGTAATTGTTGGGTTCGAGGCGTATGAGGAGCGTGCCACCGCCCCGGAATTTAAACCGGGGGATGTCTTAGTTTTTGACTCTTGGCTGATGCATCGAGCCAATTCGAACTATACGGACGAGAGCAAGGTGGGCCTGATCAATGTCTACCAGGCGAAGGATTGCATCGACCTTGAGAACCGCAATGCGTTTGGACCGGCGAACCTGCCTATCACTCGGTCCGGTAATGTCTTGTCACCCGAAGAGAGCCGCCGAATGCGAGACGAAGAGACCACCGAGAGAAATGCCGTGGTTGAAGAACCCGGGGCTCGATAGCTGCTTGAGGATTCATTAATGTCGCGCTCCATCGATGAACTTGTTGAAGCTATTCAAACTCATGAAGTGGAACTTAACCGGACCGCCATGGAAGCGGATCAGCTCGGAGCCGCCCCGGCATCGTTGGTGGACATCATGCGGACGATTAGAGTGCCCATGGTCAAGGTTCCAGCCGAGGCAGGTGGCGATAATTTGACCCTATCCGAACAGGTGGAATTTTTCGCGGCACTTTCGTACGTGAATGCCACGGCCGGTTGGGTTGGGTTTAATCATGCGGGTGCCGCGAGTGCTGCCGCGGCGAAATTACCGGCGAAGGGTTTTGCCGAAGTATTTGGTGACGATGCCGTGCCATTTTTCGCCGGCGTTGCTGCACCAACCGGGCAGTACAAGACGGCCGATGACGGTGTCGTGGTCAGTGGAAGATGGAAATTCGCTAGCGGATGTACCCATGCCGAGTGGGCCTTGTTAACGACGGTTGAAGTGGATGGTGGCGGCGGTATTTGTTCAGTTGTAATTCCGCAATCCGAGTTCGATGTTACGGGTGAATGGAATGTCATGGCGTTGAAAGGGACGGGGAGTCTTGATATTGAGTGCGACGACGTGTTCGTTCCTCTCCATCGAACCATTGAGGCGCAGAGCAATCCTGAACGTGGAGGACCTGAATACGCGATTCCTTACCCAGCATATGTCGCCGGGGAGAATTTAGGCTTTACGCTTGGGGTTACCGAACGTTTTGTCGACGAGGCGATCCTCTACGCGAAGTCGAAATCACGAGGGTTTGGTTCACCGCTGGCGCGCAGGGGCGCGTTTGAATACGAGATTGGTAAAGCGCGAATGCAAATTGCGTCGGTACGCGCGTTAGGCATCGACACCATGACGAAAGCTTGGGACCAATGCCAGTCGCTGGGGATCATTGATAACCAGGGTATTGGTGGGATGATGGCTTGTGTGGCTTACGGCAGTGAACTTTGCGCTGAGGTCGTGTCTCACCTCTATCATTTCTTGGGTGCGTCGGCGATATTCGAGGGCAGTGTTCTCGCGCGCTGTTTTCGTGATGTACATGGATCGGTTCAACATCTAGTTGCGAGCAATGAGGCGTACGATCGATTGGGTAACGATATTCTGACGTAGTTGCGTGCGTGACCCGGGTGATCCGAACCTTGCCTACAGGGTGGTTAGCGTAATGGCCGCCGTAGAAAACATGGTCACACTGAGTAGAAGGCCGTAGACGGCGGTCAGTGCAATGAACTTGATCGACGTTTTTAGCCAGGACTGGCGGTAGTACCGTCGTAGCGACAGGAAGTGGTAGACAAAGTACGCGAAGACCAAACCGGTTTGCAGCCAAAGCAACGCGGAGCTCGGACCGTTTCCTTGGGCGTTGACCAATGCGATACAGGCCAACGTGGTTAAGACGAGAAAACCGACGCTATGCAAGTGCATCGAGAAAACCAAGTGTTCGATGTAGTAACGACGGCTAACACCGAGATAGAAAAGCTTCAGCACCAGTGCGTACAACGGCAGGAATACGAAAATCGCGAGAGCGACGTTGTCGAGTAACACTTCAAACGTTCTTTTTGGCGAGACCAATGCGTCGACAACCAAAGGCAATAGAACGCTCGTGGGGTCCGAGTTTTTCAATTCGTCATCGGAATCGATAAGAGCGGCCCACTGCAAGAGAATGAGTCGTCCGACGCTGCCATTCCGTGCTTCAATCAAGGCGACCTTTGCTTGGTACTCGGCATCTAGATAGACGTTGAGCGGGCGCGTGTCGGCTTGAGCCGCGACGTCGGGTAGCTCGAAGTCGACAACCCTTGCCGTTTCCGAACGCGACCCAGCGCTGAACGCGAAGACAAAGAAAAAAAGCAGGCTGGTAAATAAGTACAGCCGTATAGCGGGAACGTATCGAGCGCGCCGATTCGAGCTGAATTCCCGAGAAAGCTCCCCGGGCTTTAGGAGCAACAACTTAAGTGTATTCGCAAATCGCCCGTCGAAATGAAAACTTTCTTCGAGCACGTCGGCAAAAATAGACGGAAATGCTCGACGGTAGTCGCGCCCATCTTGGCCACATTGTGTGCAATACGGTCCGACTTTCTCAGCGAAGCAATTCGGACAGACAGGGTTAGGTTCTATCGTTGTTTCCTCGCATGTGACCTCGTCTGCAGGCGCATGATACGCGGTCGTTAAACTAGATACGGATTTCTGGGTAGCGGCTTTAAGGTCGAATCAGTTGATTGCTGGATTCTTCCGATAGAGATCTCGGATGTAGGGTTTTGCTTTACCCGCGTACGTTGGGTGTAGCGCTTTGACTCGGGTAGCGTTTACGACCGGCCAGTCAGCGGGTATTTTCTGGATCTTCGCCACCATTTGTGCCTTGACCCGGTCGGGTAGCGTGGCGTAGTCCGGCTGAAACCACAACGTGATGACCGTCCTCCATTCCGAGGACTTGTTGGCGTAGGCAGCGTGTAGCAGACGCGCGTCCCCGATCACGACGTCGCCCGCTCGGACGGGAACATCTACTTCATCAGGCCTTATTGAAAAGGCGAGTTGATCGAGATCCTCGGCGCGAGAAAGCATGCCCGAATGTGGATTATCGATGTGTTCGTGCAGCACGTTGTGGTGCCGATGCGAACCAGGAATGACGCGCAAACATCCATTGGCAACGGATGTATTCGAGAGGTAATACATCAAGAACACTTGTTGTGGCGATGTGTCGTAGGCTCTGGGGTCCTGCCAGGCGAACCAGTCGTAATGCCAGAACAACGGGGGACTTTGGGGCGGCTTGCTGATGATGTAGCCATCAGTAAACGTGGGATTCTCGAACCCCATCGAAGAAAGTCGATCGAGCGCAGGCGACCATGAGATTAGATCGGCAAATAGCGGGTGGGCCATGGCGCTCCGCATTTCACCCTGGGCACGATGTGCCGTGCTCGGCCCGACGGGATCGCTTTGTTGAAGTTGCGTGACGACGTCGCATAGTTGTGACAGAAAGGGACGAGTAAGAATGTCTTCAAAGACGCAATATCCCTCGTTAATCAAACGCGACGATTGAATCGTTTCGGTATTCAGGAACGTAACCTGTTAGAAAATAGTTGCGTCTTACGCGTTCGTGCTTTCATAAAAGCTGAGCAGCACGACCACAACGAGGACGACGCCGGCGGCGACCAACCACTTATTAAGACGTGGCGACGATGTTTGAACAGGGGCGCTTGAAGGTATCGCCTGCAGATTTACGCTTCGATCCGGTGTGCGGTCTTGGGGCTCGTGTATTTCGGGTACTGGTTCGTCGACATCGTTGCTTTGATCGGCCGACCCCTCTGGGTCGTGAACTTTCGATCCGGCGCCGTACCAGTCAATTCGATCGTCGCGATTGGTTTGTTTCGCGGAAGCCTTAAAACGAAGCAGATAGAAGAACATAAACGCGGAAGCGGCTCCGAGAACGCCAACTAAAATGGTGGACGCTGACACAGCTACCGCGAACGAAGTTTGGCGAGGAGCCGGAGAATTTCGATGTAGAGCCATATGAGGGTCATCACCAGCGCCATCGCTCCGAACCATTCGATGTATTTTGGTGCACCTCGTTCCGCTCCTTGCTCGATGATGTCGAAGTCGAGGACAAGGTTCAACGCGGCGATGGCTACGACCAGGAGACTGAATCCAATGCCCATCCAACCGTTGTCGGTAAGGACAAAAAATACGTTGCCGGTCACCAACGTATAGACAAGGTTGGCAAGGTACGTGAGAACAATGCCCATCGTGGCTGCAAACAGCATCAACAGGAAATTTCGATCGGGTTTGATGATGCCGGTTTTATAGGCTAGTAGCATCGACGTCGCGACGAAGAATGTGAGCGAAACAGCCTGGAGCACGATTCCAGGGAATTGCGCCTCGAAAGTTTGCGAAATCAATCCGACCGCAAAGCCCATGCCAAGGGCGTAGATGGGTGCTGTTTTGGGGGCGAGATGGGGTCTTGGTTTCAAGATCCATCCGACGAAGAAGAAATAAAACCCAAACGTTGCAATCGCGGCAATAAACGCGGCCCCGATACCGATCATCGAAATCAAGCCCATGGCCGGCGTTTGGATATTCCAGCTCAACCCCGCAGTTAACACCGTCATCGCGAGGAGCATGCTGGTCTTGTTGACCGCTCCTTGGAGCGTCATTTTTTCGTCACCGGGGGCTGCTGTGGAATCGAATGCATTGGACCGGATGAGTGGGTTTCCGGATCGCCCGAACGTATCTAAGGCAGCGTGTCTGGACATCGTTAAGCCCGTACGAAAAGCGCGATTATATCGCACCGAGCGACGAACGAATTCGTGTTGTTACTACCTCCTTTTCGTTTGATGCGGGCCGCACTTGGACCTAACCCAAAGTGACATCGACGTACAGATCGATAATATTGGGGTTTATGCAGCACGTGGTTGTGGCAGGCCACGACCACGTCGAAGTTGAATGACCGTTTGAGCGTAGAAGAGTGAGATGCAGTTCGGAATAAAAACCGTGGTTGTTGCCGTCGTATTAAGCGTCGCCTTGGTATCGTGGTCGGCGGAAAGCGAGCTGTTTCCGAACATTCGAAAAGCACGCAAAGAAGCACAGAAATCTGATCCGTCTTCGGTCGTCGTCGATGAAGAAATGATCGTTACCGCACCGAAGCCAAAACGAGGACATGTGCCACAGTTTGAATATCTTTTAGAGACGTATAAGGCACGAAGCAAAGGTTCGCTTCTATACCGTCAGGGAAAGTACGCGGAAGCTTTTCCGTACCTGCTGGTCGCCGCAAAGCGAGGATTTAAACTTGCCCAAGCCCGGGTAGGCTTTTTATTTCAACAAGGTCTGGGTACTGAGAGGGACGGTGAGGCGGCCATTGCATGGCTCGCACTCAGTTCCACGCCCGACACACTACCCGAGATTCGAAATTATTTTCGCCAGCAGTGGGCGAAGATTCCTCCCGAGTACTTGCCGTATCTCGAGGAAGTTATCGAAGAATACCGGGAAGAGTTTGGCGATCGTGAAAACCGAGTCGTGTGTGATATGTCGAGGAAAGCGGGTACCCACTTTGGAAAACTGACGTGTCGCTTTATGGATGAATCGTTCTATCAGGATTTCAGTGAAGCAATCAATTCTGATGAAGCGATTCCGCAAATTGGCGGCGGCGGTGCGAGTGGTTCCCAGTCGCAGGGAGGTGGTTATCCCGGTAGTGGGGGTGCTGGACAATAGGGTGGTCTACCCTGAAGGCGTTCGTTTCTTGACTAAGCCGAGCGCTGAACGTCCAAGGTCGGTTAAAGTGGTGCGTAATCAAAACCCGACGGGAGAAAACTAATCGCTACGATGCTTTACGACGTAAGTATAAAAACGTACACGCAGGTTCTTGGGGCGGTGACTAAGTTCCTCGAGAAAGGAAGGGAACATTGCAACTCGAACGGTATTGATCTCGACGCTGTCGTTGAAACGAGCCTGTATCCGGACATGCTCCCGTTTCGATTTCAGATCGTCTCGGTGGCGCATCACTCGCTAGGCGCTATCGAAGGCGTGCAGGCCGGAGTCTTCGGCCCCCCATCGATGGCGGCGGATCTTGACTACGAGGCGTTGCAGGCGATGGCCGGCGACGCACACGAAAAGATTCAGGCGTATACGCCGGATGTTGTGAATGCGCTCGAAGGGAGTGCCGTGGAGTTCAAAATCGGCGGACAAAGTATGCCGTTTATCGCAGAAGACTTTTTGATGTCATTTTCGCTGCCTAATTTTTATTTCCACGCAACGACGGCCTACGACATCCTGCGCATGCAAGGCGTTCCGCTGGGCAAGCGCGACTTCTTGGGGCAAATGCGACTCAACATGTAAAGGGCGAAACGAGCTGAGAGGACAGATCAAAGCCTGTCCTCGCTTCGTTTGGAATCAATGCGTCCGATGAGAACTGCTTATTTTATCGGATAGTAGACTCCCGTAACCGTCTCCTCGCGGAGGTCCAGTGTCCACTTGACGAAGTTTTGGGCTCCGTTCGAGACGTTATCCAGAAAGTGGATGGTGACAAGGTGTCCCGCGCGCGACCAGTTGCCCATAAACGGCGAGCCCACCATAGATCCGTCATCAAGTAATGCGCGCCCTTGGCCGCCCAGGACGCCTTGGCTCCTATTGCTATCGGAACTCGTGAGTTCGAGCGTGGCCCAGACTTTCCCGTAACCTTCGACGGGTCCACTCGCCGTGATGGTCGATCCGGTTTCATGCGAAATGACCGACGTAATACGCATCTCGACGGACGCCGAATCGCCGGAAATCTCGAACGCAAACCCCGAGGTTGTGGTCGCTAGAAATAGAAGTGCAGCTGCGAATTTCTTGGACATTGTCGTGGCCTTCCCTTCATCATTATTGAAGGCGCCATGTTATGGTCGGGGTGTTTATTTGTCATGATGCTAGACAGAAAATGTTGTGGCGCTGCATCTTAGGTCGCAGCGTGTGCCAAGATCACGAAGATGCATTTCCACGGGAAAAAGGTTGTCGGATACACCGTTGTGTTGCTGCTGGTCGGGATCGTCCTCGGACCTTTTCTGGTGCCTATCCCCGAGCTAGAAGATGTCCTGCCGGTTGCCGAGTTAGCGGGTGAGTCGGGGGCATTTCTTGATGTCAGGGGCGTTAACGTTTACTACGAGCGACGAGGGTCGGGCCCAACGGCCATCGTTTTACTACACGGTTTTGGCGCAAGTGTGTTCTCTTGGCGCGAAGTCTTTGCCCCGCTGTCGTCTCGATATACGGTCATCGCATACGACCGCCCTGCGTTTGGGTTCACTGAACGACCGGTGGAGTGGGGCGAATGGAATCCGTACGGATCCGAAGAGCAAGTGGATCTCTTGCTCGACATGCTCGATCAGATGTCCCTCACAGAAGTTGTTCTTATTGGGAATTCTGCGGGTGGAACCGTTGCCGCAAAGTTTGCTCTGCGTGCTCCGGAACGAGTTAAAGCGTTGATATTAGTCAGCCCGGCCATCTACACGACGGGCGGCGTGACGACATGGCTGAGGCCTTTGTTGCGAACGCCTCAAATGCGGCATCTTGGCCCCAGGTTAGTCAGGGGGATAGCATCGAGCGGCGGCAACCTGATCAATCTGTCTTGGCACGATCCTTCCCGGATTAACTCCCATATTCTAGAGGGATACCGGCGTCCTCTAAGGGCCGAGAATTGGGATGTCGGTTTGTGGTCCTTCACGTCGTCGAGTCGACCGTACACGAATCTCTCAGTTGAGCTCGCGGAACTGGATCGACCGATACTCGTTGTGACTGGCGATGACGACCGAGTCGTTCCGACCGAAGATAGTGAACGGTTAGCTGAGGAAATCGATGCTCAGTTGCGGGTGATTGCGGCATGTGGTCACTTGGCCCAAGAAGAGTGCCCCACGGAATTCTTGCGAGTTGTCGACGAATTCTTGACCACGATCTAATGAAACTTGAAATCTGCGGTGCGGAGGCGGGATTTGGGCATTGATGGTTGGTTGGAACGCATAGAATCAGGTTCGATCGCACCGGTCATCTCGGATACCGAAGCCGCGTGGCGCGACACGTGGTTGAAGTACAAGGTGGACGAACTCGATTCGGCATCGATGGCCTTCGTGGGGGGCGCGTTGGCGGATCGATTGGCCTGGGTATTTCACTCAGGCTATCAAGCGATGATGCATCGCGCCTTCCCGTTTTGTCCCAAGGGCGGTTGGACGAGCTATTTAGTGGCCGAGGATCGCTCCGGTGCGTATCCCGCTACCGTCCTAGAGAAAACGACCGAAGGGAATCGGTTGTCGGGCTACAAGAGCTGGGTTGCGGCATCGGATCATGTTGATCACATGGTGGTTCGTTCATTTTGCGAAGATCACAACGAATACGTCTTGGTTGAGCGCGAAGCCCAGGGTGTTGGTTTGTCGAGTCGTGAATCGCCCGGCTTTCTCCCGGAGCTAAGCCAAGGGTTTGCGGCCTTTGATAACGTCGCCGTTAGCGAAGAGCAATTGTTCTCTCAGGAGGACTTGTCCAGCAATTTCTTGGGGGAGGAGCCGTACCACGTGTTGCTGGCGCTTGCCGCTTATATGGCTACGCAAACGGCTACGTATGGTGGTCCGTTGACCGCTGAGATCGTTGCCCCGATCCATCTGGCTCGTCAATTAGCTGAGAAAAAAGTCAAGGGCGATAAATTTATGAAGGGCGTGGCTCTACTCGATAAGGCAACCACCAGAGCGGCTTTTCAATTCGGGCAATTTATCGAGCGTGAAAATAAGGAATTATTTCTCCGTTGGGAAAGGGACAAGCGTCTGGTCGAGATGTTCACACGAGGATTGGAGAAAAGGACGAAATAGGTTCGTGAAAGAGGTGGTGTGCGGATGTGGGCAGCGACGGAAAGGACCGCGCGGTCGTTAACGGGGCTCGGGTGGTAGAGACTCGAAACATTGTCGACGGGTTCGCCTCGGTTGTTCGTCTGCGTTGGGCGGTCACCGGCCCAGATCCACCTTGGTTAATGCGAATTCGCGTTCTTGATTCTCTTGATAGCACCAACAAGCGGAATTTTACGACGAGTCGAAACGCGCATGTTCGCTTCAAGACTATTTGTTGTAGGGCTAATTGATCTTGCGGAAAACGTTCATATTTGGAATATGCTGTAGGACTATCGGTAGCTATCAGGACAGCAGGTGACTAGGGCCAGTTCGACGATATCCCTCAATCATGTTCTCGTAAAAGCGACGCTCTTAGGAACCCTAATGGTCTCTCTAAATGACGCTAGGGTTCGGATATAAAAATTAAAATTAATCTAATTATCAATAATTTACATAACTATGTTATCTCCATATCGAGTACTTGATCTAACGACTGACGCGAGCATGTTTTGCGGGTATTTGCTTGCCCATCTGGGTGCAGAAGTCATATCGATCCCACCGCCTGGTGAACCAATTAACCGACTGCTCAATCCAATGCTCGCCGGGTCCGAGCGCAGCCTGTGGTCCGAAGCGTACGCGAGGGGTCGAACACATCTTGACCTGGATCTTGGCCGCGAGCCGGATCGAGGGGTGGTTCATGATCTAGTGGAGCACGCGGACATCGTGATCCACGGTTTTAACGAACGGGTCGCAGCCGAAAATGGGTTGGCGTACGACGTTCTCCGCTCGTTAAACCCGAGCGTCATCGTTGTCGCGATTACGGCGTTTGGCGGGACTGGCCCGAAAACCGAATGGCCGGCGACTGATTTGACGGTGTGGGCGTCTAGCGGCGCTCATTTCCTGGCCGGCGACTCTGACCGGGCGCCGGTACGTACCTCGGTACCGCAGGCGTTTTTCCATGCGGGCGCCGATGCCGCCGGTGCCGCTCTCATTGCCCTTTATGAACGCCATCGGAGTGGCTTGGGTCAGCACGTGGACGTGTCAGCACAGCAGTCGTCGGCACAGGCTGCTTTGGCAGCTAATCTGGCAACGCCCAATGGTGGCGATTTGACCATTAATCGTACTGCGGGGGGGTTGGCGGGACTGTTTCCCATTCGGCTCACCTGGCCCTGCAAGGACGGGTATGTCGCCCTCACGTTTCTTTTTGGCCCACCATTTACTGAGCCAAATAAGCGGCTGCTTAACTGGCTATACGAAAACGGTGCGTGCACGGAGGCCGAAGCGGGGTTGGACTGGGGTTTGGAAATTGCGGCGATGAATGCTGCAGGAAAATCGCCAGAACCATATTTTGCCTTATGCAACAAGATTGAACAGTTCACGTTGTTGCGAACGCAATCGGAGCTTTTTGAAGAAGGATTGCAAAGGGGTATTTACATCGCGCCAGCATTGGACATCGGTGGGTTGATGCAGGAAGAACATTTCAAGGCGCGGGATTTTTGGCACGCGATCGAAGTCAGCGGACGCGATGTCGTTGTTCCCGGCGCGTTCGCGAAATTTTCCGATACACCGCTCAAAATACCAGCTTCGGTCACGGCCCCTGTGCTGCCCGCCAGATTGAAAAAGCGGACTGGTCCGAAACCGACATCTGAGTCGCAGTCGAGTACCGCGCCGCCGTTAGCTGGACTTAAAGTTCTCGACTTTATGTGGGTCATCGCGGGTCCGTTCTTCACTCGAGTCCTGGCGGACTATGGCGCGACCGTCATTAAGATTGAGTCGAGCACGAAACTTGAGCCGGCGCGTGGTCAACCGACATTCAAAAACGGTGAACCAGGTCTTGAAGCAGGCGTTCCGTTCGCGAACTTTAATGCCGGAAAGCTTGGGATCACTGTTGATCCGTCCAACCCTGCGGGACGCGAGGTGATTCTCGACCTAGTCCGTTGGGCAGACGTTGTGACCGAATCGTTCTCGCCCAAAGCGATGAAAGCTTGGAATCTTGACTACGACGCGTTGCGTGAGGTGAACCCAAACATCATCATGGTTTCGAGTTGTCTTATGGGTCAAACGGGGCCGCGGGCGCAAGTTCCGGGATACGGAAATATGGCCGCAGCGCTTACTGGTTTTTACGATCTGACCGGTTGGTCTGACCGATCGCCCGCAGGTCCCTATCTTGCGTATACCGACGGCGTGTCGCCTCGGTTTATGCTGGCGTCGTTGTTGGCGGCATTGGATCACCGTCGACGAACGGGAAGAGGCCAACACATTGATCTGTCGCAGGCGGAAGCGGCCATGCACTTGTTAGTTCCTGCGATTCTTGATTATCAGTTGAATGATCATGTTTGGCACCGTGATGGGAATCGGGATCTTGATCTATGCCCGCACGGTGTATATCCGGCTCTGGGCACCGATAGTTGGATCGCCATTGCTTGTCAAACCGATCGAGCATGGGTCGCGTTGCAGCGGGCAATAGGCTGGGTCGTGGACGAGTCCTTGACGACGGTAGATGCACGGCGTTTACATCAGGATGAACTGGATCAGCGCATCCAGGAATGGACCGTGACACAAGACGCGCGGTCAATCGAGGCGATTCTGGTCGATGCTGGGGTGGCGGCTCACGTGGTGCAGAATTCAGCCGAGTGTTGGACCGATCCCCAGCTAGCGCATCGGCAACACTTTGTTCGAGCGGAGCACTCGTCGTTGGGTGATCTCGTGGTCGAGGGATCACGATTCAAGCTCTCCCGTACTCCGGCCGATACCCACCGAGCGGGTCCGGAGCTTGGTGAACACAACGTTCATGTGCTAGAGACCATATTGGGTTACGAGCCAGATCGACTTGCCGATGTCTTCGCTTCGATGGCGATGGAATAGAGACGATCTAAAAAGCAAAAACTCGGGTTCATAGCACCTTTAGATCCATACGTCGTTCACTGCTGTTTGTTCGCCGCCGGCACTTCCGGTATTTACGACGCCGCGTGGTTCGACAAGCAAGACTTTACATTCCTCAGTCGCAAAGGGTCGATGTAATCGGCCCCTTGGAACCACCGCCATTTCACCCTCATTTAACTCAACGGTTTTATCGCTCAATTCGATACCCATACTGCCCTCGATCACGATAAAGACCTCGTCGGTTTCCGTATGGTTGTGTCGAACAAATGAGCCCTTGAGCTTAACGAGTTTGAATTGGTAGTCGTTCATTTCCGCGACGACTTTGGGTGACCAATGGTCGGAAAATAGATCAAACTTGGACAATAAATTGATGGGGTCGTTCATAGGTTGAGCCTTCGATCGGTGTCGAGATTTGATGTCTTGAATTGTAGCGGGCGAGCTTTAGAGGCCGCTCGATTCGGACTCGGCTCGCGTTCGCTGGGAAATCGATCCGATGTCGGGGTAGAGGCTTCGTAACAAGCCGTTCTTTAGGCCGTAAATCCAGCCGTGAATCTGGAGGGAATTTTGATGTCGCCACGCGTGTTCTATCGATGGTGTTCGGCAAAGTGACAACATTTGTTTACGTACATTGAGTTCCGTCATTCTGTCTTTGGCGGTTTCTAGACTGCCCTTCAAAAGATCACCTTTGTTGTGATCCCAAAGTGCGCGAACGCCATCGAGCCAATCGTCTAGGGGCCCCTGGGTGATGTCGCCCATCGCAGCATGGACGCCCGCACAACCATAATGGCCGCAGACGATGACATGGCGAACCTGAAGCACGCGGACGGCGAAATCAACAACGGACATGCAGTTCAGATCGCTTTCATTGATGACGTTGGCGATGTTGCGATGAACGAACAACTGTCCCGGCGGCAGTCCTGTGATCTGATTGGGAGTCACTCGACTATCAGAGCAGCCGATCCAGAGATATTTTGGCGTTTGTTGAGACGCCGTTCGCACGAAAAAATCGGGATCTTCGCGCGTGACCTCCGCGACCCATTGCCGATTGTTCTTGAACAGAGTTTCAATTTCGTGATCTTGGGACATCGTTGAACTCACCATGCTTATATACAAATTAGGTCAGTGCGGACTCTGGACCGGAGTGGGGTCATCCAGGAACTGGAAATGTGTCACCTCACAGCGCGCATTGGTTCGCAATACTGGACCCCAAGTCCCCGTGCCAGGTGACACGTATAAACGCAGATCACCCACGTCGAACGATCCGTGCAAGCGCGGATGAACTCGCTTGACGAGATAATTAAACGGAAATATTTGACCGCGATGTGTGTGGCCCGACACCATGAGTTGTATACCCCAATCTGCCGCGTCCTCTGCGCCCTCCGGTCGATGGTAAAGCAGAACTCGGTATCGATTGTTTAGCTTTGGCAGGTTGCGGAGACCTTTTTTCACGGTGTCCCTTGCTTCCGCGTCGTCGAGACCAATGAACTGAAACGGATCGGCGTCCACGGCTTCGTTTCGTAACACAATGACATTGAGGGCTCTTAAATGCCTGATGATGCGCTCAGTGTCTGCATAACGCTCGTGGTTACCGAGAATGAAATATGCCGTTGCGTCGAGCTCGGCCAAAGAGCGCAAATCGTCTTCGTCGATATCGTCGTCGACAAGATCGCCCGTGATTAACACCGCGTCGGCTTGCAATTCGTTGACACGTTTAACAATCCGGCGCAAGAACGTTGGACGACGGGATCCAATGTGAACGTCAGTGATCTGTACCAGTGACCTGCCTTCTAAATTTCTGCCGGCGATCAGCGGAATAGGTCGAACCTTTAACAGTTGCGCGTTGATCAGTCCCCAACTACCTAATATCAAGATGGCGGTCAGGCCGATGAGGCCGACAGTCGTATCGTCGACGGGCACAATCAGACGAAAGATCTCTAGAACAACCACTACGGGTAAGAGTTGGAAACAAAGGCCCATCCACGTCATGGCGAGGACGGCGACTCGCCGAGTCAAGGCCCCTGGGAATTTTGAAGAGACAACGCGGGCCGCTGGGGGCAGAACGAGAAGAACGAGTAACTCTATCGTTCCGGGTTGCCAGTTTGGAATCAGCCAGTCGATCAGACGAATCAGCGGATAAATCAGCAGGGCAAAATAAAGCGTGGTAGCCACGAGGGTCGTAACGACGCGACGTCTTAGTGTACGAAGATTCAAGGAGAGCGCCATAAGGAGAATAAGACGTTGATCGAAGCATGCATGTCTTGTCCAAAGATCACGCGTCGTGAGCTCTGCGTTTGGCAGCCCGTTCGAGCTTGAAGGTTTTGAGAGCAAGCCGCGGTAAACCGAGCGGATTCTTAAGGAACTTGCGAAGGATCAATCGTCGCATGTGGGGGGTACCCGAGAATATGCTTTCTCGCTGGCCGTGGCCGGTATGGATCGCCAAGGTTGGTACGTCAATCACGTCAAGTTTCACGCGCAGTGAGAGTGTTTCGGTTTTCGGCAGGAGACAGATCGAGTCATCGCACGCCTGATAGCGAAGCACCACATTGATATCTGCTGTGTCCTGATCGAGGGGGCGCGTTTCACTTGCCAGCGAACCCACCGCGTAAAAGGGGACGACGATGTCGACTTCGCCACTCCATATCCGAAGCTCAATGTTGGTACTTTTCAGAATGAGTGTCTCTGCGGGTGGGAAAATGGGGTCTTCAAACACTAAACCTGCGGAGCCAGAAATAGTGACCGTGGTGGGGACCATATCGTTGGGTACGGGTTCCCCGTAGATATGGAGGCCCGAGGGCAATTCGAAGCGAGCAACAAGATGTCTAATGATTCCCTGTCGTATTGTGCCTCGGCCGCCGCGGACAGATATAGAAACTGGGATTTCCGGATCCTTATTGCTTACGTTCGGCTCGTCGCCAGTCAGTTGAATCCTGCCCTCTGCCGCGTCGAGTAGGTTTTCGGGGCTGTCCCGCTTTTTGTAGGTGTCGTGAAAAAACTTTGCGGTGACGACGCCTGATTCGTCAGTAACGTACGCTCCTGGAAATGGAATGCCCTCAAGAAAGGCATCCCCGCGACCGACCTGATCGTTGAGGATGCCGTAGCGGCGGATCACTTTAGAGTCGATATCCGAAAGGAGTGGGTACGGGATCTCCTGCTTTTGACTGAACTCGCGGAGTATCTCTTGGTCGTCGTAGGAGATGGCATAGAGTTTGATGCCCGCCGACTGGAATTTTGGGTATGCGTCGCGAAGCTCGCCGAGCTGCGTCCAGCAAGGCGGTCACCAAACGGCCGATCGAAAAAAAACGACGACGGCTTTGCAGTTGGCACGACTCTGGTGGAAATCAATGAGATCACCGTACGCATTGGGCAGTTGGAAATTTGGGAGCCGCTCGCCAACCTCAGGACCGGTTAAGTGGCCGCGAGGTAGCCCTGCTCGACCGGGATGCCCCAACGGTGCGGGAGCATCGAAACCGTGGTGATCGCGTTCTACCGTCACGTAACTCCCTTTTCTTCTGGTGCGTCAAACGACTGACATATCAAGTCTATCAATGTGTGGACGGGTTGTTGTGCCAGCGGGTCGTCGAGGCGTACGAGATCGTTGGATAAGGGCGAATCAGCGCAACCGTTACACCCATTTTAAGGGCCATCGATCAATCAATGATGGCCTGTTGAACGGCATTGCCGAAATCGTATTGCGCCGGCCTGTACGGTTGCTGAAGCATCAACACTGCCGCCAGTTCTTCGATCGGGTCGGTCCATGATTGTGTCCCGAATGCGCCACCCCAGCCAAATGCGCCTGCGCTGCGGCGGCTGCCTGCAATGATGGGATCAATTACTACCGCAACCGTGTAACCGTACCCCATGCCGTTTTGGTTGCGAGAGAAACTTCGGTACAAATCGCCAATGTGATTGCTTCCCAAGGTTCTTACCGTTCTTGGACTTAGTAATTGTCGCCCAAACAATTGGCCGCCGCCGACCAGCATTTGTTCAAATCTAAGATAGTCTTCGGCAGTACTGGACAGTCCGCCTGAGGCGGAAAAAAAAGTTGTCAGGGGTCGGTTCGACCAGTTGGATCGATTGCGAATCACGACTCGTCGTGACGTTTTATGGTCGGGAACATTAAAATGGGTGTCTCGCATCCCTAACGGCTCGAATATGCGGTCGTGTACGAACTGGTTGAACGCTGTACCCGAAACGATTTCAACAATTCGAGCTACTACGTTGAGACCGATGCCGGGGCTGTACGACCAGCGGGAACCCGGCTGAAAATCGAGAACGTACTGTGCGTACTTGGGGACTTCAGTAGCGAGTGTGGCGCTCGAATCCCTTCTGGGGCGCTTCGATATCGCGTTTCCCAATCCGCCGCTGGCTAAACCGGACGTGTGGGTCAACAGATCGTGTATCGTAATTTCTCGGTTTGCTGGGACTAATCGATGTGCCGGAGGGTCTCGTCGATTGACTCTGACCGGACTGATGTCTTGGTCCAGGGGCTCGTTTAAGACAGCAACTTGCATCGCTTTGAATTCAGGGATGTATTTTGAAACGGGATCGCGAGGCCGCAAAAGACCTTCTTCAACCAACATGAGCGTGGCCACACCAAGGATTGGCTTCGTCGAAGACGCCATCCGAAATATGGCGTCCGCTTCCATCGCCCGGTCATTGTCGACATCCATCAAGCCGTGTGTCTCAAAATGGACGACTTTGCCGCGTCGAGCCACGGCGGTGACAGCACCCTGTATTCGTCCCGTGTCGATGTGTCGTTGCATCGCGGTGGCGATACGACGCAGACGTTGACTCGACATACCTACATCTTCAGGTCGAGCCGTTGGTAATGCCTGAGGGCGTTCTAACTGTGTCACCGACTTGGAAGCTAGTAAGGCACCTTGTTCGACGCCGGAGGCGGCAACAGCCCATCCCAATCCGATGATCAGCCAAAATTTGCTCATGGTCCCTGCGCTCCGATCGATCGGTTGCTTACGAAGTACAAACGTACGCTTGCGGGTACAAATTAATCAAACTGAAATGGACGCAAGATCGTGGCTTAATTAAGTGTTCCGTTCGGAGAGATGCCTAGATCAGCTCGATGCCAATTGCGACACACGACAACGGCAGTTTCTGGTTTGATTCGCTTGAATCTTTGCCCGAACCCGAAAAACCATCTTCTTTGCCGAGAGCGACCGATGTGGCGATTATTGGAGCTGGTTTCACCGGTTTATGGACGGCGTACTACCTAAAGCAACGGCGGCCTGATCTCTCCATCGCTATTTTTGAAGCAGTAACCGTTGGATATGGTGCTAGCGGCAGAAATGGTGGGTGGTGTATGGGGCTCGCCATGGGGATTGAAGATCTGTTGGCGAAACCTGAAACGCGGCACGTAGGGATTCAAGTTCTTCGGGCGATGCACGAAACTGTCGATGAGGTTGGTCGCGTTTGTCAGGCTGAGAACATCGATTGTCACTACCAAAAAGGCGGCACGCTCACTGTCGCGACACTGCCTTTTCGTGCGAAACGTATGCGGGATCGGGTCGAACGCTTCCACAGCATGGGTTTCTCCAAAGACGATTACCGCTGGTTGCCCGCGAGTGAGGCAAAGAGGCACATCAACTGTGCATCAAATTATGGGGCTAGCTATACCCCGCATTGTGCGGCCATACACCCGGCGAGGTTAGTCAAAGGATTAGCCGAGCGAGTTCGAGAGCTGGGTGTGGCCATTCACGAGTTGACGCCTGTGACCAATTTCGAGCCCGGACGAATTCACACCGAAGTCGGATCAGTCGACGCGTCGATCGTACTTCGTGCTACCGAGGGATATACCGATTCGCTAAGCAATCAAAAGCGCCGAGTTATGCCGCTCTATTCGATGATGGTCGCCACCGAACCGTTAGAGCGCGGGATGTGGGAGGAAATTGGTTTAACCCAGCGGGAAACCTTCGGCGATGGACGTCGAGTCGTGACATATGGACAGAGGACGCTTGATAACCGCATAGCATTTGGAGGTCGAGGCAGTTATTACTTTGGTTCTGAACGTAAACCGAGGATATCGCCCGAGGATCCAATGCTGGACGTCGTGGAGCAGAACTTGCGCGATTTCTTTCCGATTCTTCACGATGTCGAAGTTACGCACCGATGGGGCGGATTGATGGGTGTCAGCAGACACTGGCGACCGAGCGTGTTGTTTGATCGGCATACCGGACTCGGGAGCGCTGGTGGGTATGTGGGGGAAGGTGTTGCCGCAAGCAATCTGGCGGGTCGGACTCTTTCGGACCTGGTGACCGGAGAGAATTCGGATCTCGCTCGACTTCCATGGGTGGGTGACGACCCCGATCGTTGGGAACGCGAACCGCTACGCTGGGCCGGAGCCAAGGCGGTCAAGTTTTTCGGGGACCGCGCGGACCGAAAAGAACGAGATTCCAATGCTCCTTCTAGACTCTGGGGCGGATTATTTGATCGTTTGGTTGGCTAATGTAGGCTCGTCGGACGGTCTCCTTATCTCCTTCAAGTAGTTACTCGATATGATGGGGCGAGTTAATCTAAGTCCTTGTTCCCAGCGACCAAAGCCAATTAGACGGAGAGTCATAGGTGAAGGTGACACGATTTTTTACGACCGAAGACGGCGGTTCGGCTTTTGATGAGTTGGACATTCCGGTGGTGATAAGTACTACCGATGCTTGGGCGAACGAGCTCCAATTTAGCGAAGCGTTTGCTTCTCCCAACGTTCGGATCTTTGAAGCTCCAGTGGACGCGTTCCAGGATTGGCATAACGCGCCGACCCGTCAACTGTGCATCATGCTGGAAGGCATTTGGGAGATCGGAACGACAGACGGGGACAAGCAACGTTGGGGTCCCGGCGAAGTCTTTATGCCTGACACCGTTGCGGGTCAGGGGCATACAAGTAGGGTCGTGGAGGGGCCGGTGAGGATGGTCTTTGTACCGGTCCCCGCTGAGGTAGACATAGCTTCGTGGCACATGGATTGACGGGGTGCTCCCGGTAAGAAATCGGTTTGCACGAACCAACGAATTTGTTAGGCGAAATGGTGAGCCCTCTACCGAACACCCAGGGCTCCTTCTTCCTCACGAAAGCTGACTAGTTAAAGCGGTTCCTGATGTCTTCCCGACGCTCTCGGATTTTGTTGGACTCCGACACGACGAAGGCGCGAATCGCCTCTGCTTGGTCGTCGTCGAGTGTGCCTTCGAAGCCCGCCATACCTTTATCCAGACGACTCCCCTGGAGAACGATGTCGGTGTATTGGTCGTGCGTATCCCGAGTCATCGCGCGGAGATCTGGAATGGCGGTAGCGACGATGGATGTGACACCAATACCTCGATGACAGGTTGCGCAATGCGCATGATAGAGCGCGTCCCCCTGCTGAATTGTTTCCTCGGAAGCCTCGATGGTTGGTTGTTCTGGAATTTGCAGCTTTCTTTGTTCAGTCGACGCCATGACTTGATCGCCGCCTAGTTTGAACACAAGGACGGAACCACGTAAATCGTAATTGTTGCCACTAACGACGGTGGCAACGTATTGAACACCGTCAATCATGTAGTTGATCAAAGACGACGAGAAACGACCGGATGTTTCATAGCTCCAAATTGGCTCTCCGGTATCAGTATCCCGGGCCGTAAAACGGCCATTCCCCTCGCCTTGGAAAACGAGCCCCGTCGTTGTGGCCAAGACTCCGCCGTTGAATGCGGCGTCGAGCGGATGACGCCACTTGTGCTCGCCCGTCAATGGGTCGAACGCGGTTATGTATCCCTTGGTTTCGGGGCGAGGCCCGGCTTTGGCTTCGAGCGCTCGCCGATATTCGCCTTCTCCAATCCCGAGACTCAATCCCCTGGGCCGTATCTTGTATACCCCCGTTTTAACGAATGCCTCGTCGAGCGAATAGAAATTCGGGTAGTCGTGGTAATAGAAGTACATGACCCCGAGCGCTTGGTCCCAGGATTGCGGTTCCCAATTGTGGGCACCGGCGTTGGCGGGCAACATCCAATAACCGCTCTCTTCATAACGCGCTTCTGGATTTTCAACGGGTCGGCCCGTCTCCATGTCGATGTGGGTAGCCCAGTTGATTCCCTCGGTGTATGGGTGCGCTCGTAGCAACGTTCCGTCGGTGCGATCAAGCACGTAAAAGAATCCGTTTTTCGGTGCTTGCAGAAGCACTTTGCGTACGACACCGTCGACTTCCATTTCCGTCAGCGTCATATCCATGGCCGAGCTGTAATCCCAGTTATCGCCGGGTGTCGTTTGGTAGTACCAATTCATGCGACCGGTCTCAACGTTCACTGAAACGATCGCCGTGAGAAACAGATCGTCGCCTCCACCTGGCGAGCGAATCGCCCGTGGCCACGGCGCTCCGTTGCCGACACCGATGTAGAGGCTGTTTAATTCTTCGTCATAGACGAGGGAATTCCACGCGGTACCACCGCCTCCGAACTTCCACCACTCGCCGCCCCATGTTTTCGCCGCCAGCTCCATTTCCGGATGCTCGAAGGGCTTGCTCGGATCACCGGGCACTAAGTAAAAACGCCAATCGAGTTCGCCGGTATCGGCATCGTAGGCAGTTACGTATCCACGGCGTCGTCGGCTCTCTGAGCTACCTTGTCCGATGTAGATCTTGCCAGCTGCAGCCCTAGGTGCGCCGGTGATATTGAAGCGATCTAATGCGGACGGATGCCACGTGTCGACGCCCCAGACTTTCTCACCCGTACTGGCGTCAATTGCAAGCAGCCGACCGTCGAATGTGGCGACGTAGACCCTTCCTTTGTAGACGGCGACGCCGCGATTAGTGGGTAGGTCGAACGCGTACTGAATGTAGCTTCGGTCCGTCTGTGGATCGAAGGTCCAAATTTCTTTCCCCGATATTGCGTCTATCGCGTAGACCACACTTAAACCGTTGGTGACGTACATCACACCGTCAACCACTAAAGGGGTGGCTTGCATCCGCTCCATCGAGCCAATGGCCTTTGTCCAAGCGAGCCCCAAGTTAGAGACGTTGTCCTTATCGATTTGTGTGAGCATGGAAAATCGGTGCTCTTTGTACGTTTGACCGTAGGCTAGCCAGCTTCCTGGTTCGTTCGCGGAAGCCGCGACGATTCGTGCGTCGTCAACGTTACCGACCGACGACGTGACTATAGGTTCCGGTGTTTGTTCGGATCGTTCTCTTGTCGAAGATGACTCATCGGCGCAACTCGACAAGAAAGTTATTACTAGTCCGGCGATAACGCATCGAGAAAGTGGATCAAAGATCGTCAGTTTCACGGCTGCTTTTGGCGTTCCGATTCGTTCGATGTAATTGTCGAGAACAATATCAGAATACTTATTTGCGCGAAGAGGATGCGAGGTTGGCAGGGGAGATGGTTTGGACGTCGTTCTAGAAACATTCAACTTCGTCGGAAACACTTGGCGACGATTACTTGGCTAAACCCCCATCCGGGCGATGACTTAGACTATATTGTCGGACTAGACGCTTTGGTAAAACAGTCGGTTCGAAGTGAAAGTCATAGTCAAAGTGGCCTTGTGGGCGCTCGGAATTATCGGCGTGTTGGCGATCGTGATAGTGGCGCTCGCCTCGTGGTGGTTTCGTCCCCTCGACCACACGGTGCCCCACGGGGATGAATGTCTCGATCAACCGCAGGGTACGTACGAACGGTGTTGGGATATTCTCGTGCCTGACGGTGTTGGAACGGAGGTTCCGCTGCTTCTCGATCTTCACGGTTACCTCGGCAACAAGGCGCAACAGCGGGGCTTATCAGGCTTCGAGGAAATTGCACAGCGGGAAGGATTCATCGTCGCTTGGCCTCAGGGTATCCAAAGAAGTTGGAACGCGGGTGGTGTCCAATGGTTATCGGCGAATGAGGCTCCCGAGGTGCCCGGCCAAGGCTGTTGCGGTACGGCAATTTTCGAAGAGATCGACGATGTTGCCTTTATACGCGACATGGTGGTGCAACTGATGCGCCAATACTCGATCGATCGCGAGCGCGTTTATGTCTCGGGACTTTCTAACGGTTGTGCGATGACGCAGAGGTTGGCGGCGGAAGCGAGCGACGTTTTTTCGGGTGCCGCCTGCATGTCGATGTATTTATTGAGCGATGTGCCGGCGACGTATACACCGATGCCCGTTATGGAAATACACGGTACTGCTGACAGGGTCGTGGATTACTACGAAGGCAAATGGAATGGAGCAATGAAAAACTTCGAGAATTGGAGAATTCGTAACGGGTGTTCAGGAGAGGGTGAAGTAGTTTGGCGGGAAGGTCGCCACGAACTTATGAGGGCGTCTGGGTGTATTAATGGCGCCGATGTCGCACTACTTAGCGTGTTCGAAGGCGGTCATCTACCGTACAAGGGTAGGTCGCTCGACTTGAACACCAGCGAAATAGCGTGGACTTTCCTTAAGGAAAACGCGCCGAGATAGTTTGTTTAATTTCGCCGACTGATTTCACAATCCACTTCAAGCCTCGCATTGGGAGAACAGTGTCCGTCCTTACACTCGACGGGCGTACGATAGGGATGGCATATCGTTTCGTCGGGGAAATAAACCTCGGATTTGTCATATTGGTGCGGCGTCGCACAGCCACTGCATAGGAAAATGAGATATCCCCAAAGCCAACGGTTGTGGCCACTGCGCTTCAAGCCGTCAATGACCCATCTGGATTTCTGAGCGACCGCAGAATCTCCCGTAGTCCGTAATGCACCGAACGATCGTCGCCTCATGTCTTGACCTGTTATTTAGCCTGGCAGTACCTATGGCGACTATAGCAACCGCCGATCGTAGGAGAACGCAGAGAACGAAATTTCTGGGATGAGGTCGAGCGTGTGGGGGGATGCGAACGTTTGCGATCTAGTATGATAAGTCGATGATTATCTGTTACTGCTTTCAAGTAACGAAGGAAGACATCGAGTCTCGTATCGCGAACGGAGAAACGCTTGCAGGTATCCGTGCGACGACTGGTTTGGGCTACGGATGCGGTGGTTGCGCGTCGCTAGCCGAACGTGCCTGGGGTGAAGAGTCGGAGCCAGAAGCCACCAACGGTTCGAGGCCTCGGACTGTCGGAGTTAAGACTTTTCCATAGAACGGAGTCTCGGAGGGAGGTGGCCACAGAGGAGATCAGAACGCAAAAGTGGTTAACGATCCCCTGGTGCCATGTAGAACCAAATCGGTTGCTTCTCGCCGGCTTCGCGCATTGCAGATCGAGCTTCCAGCAAGAGCTTTCCACCTTCAGTGCTATCGAAAAACCAGCGGGTCCCTGACCAAGCAGCGGGAATGTGATCGCTAAGTCCTAAGGCGGCCGTCTCGTAATAACCGCGAATGTCTTGTGCGACGCGGGCAGGGATGCCCGGTATACCGGCTTTTTTCCAGGGGCTCCCGTTCGCGACTTGAATTAACGATAGGAGAGCGTCTTCGATGCCGTCAGCGTCAACAACTCGCCCGGTCCCTGAGTGATTACCGAATTGTTTGACGGCTCTTTCGTACGCCGGGCGGAGGCCACGAGCTTCGTCGATGGCGGGAGGTAAATCAGCAGTACTACGCGGCGGCAACGGACAAGTGAGGAGCTCTGCTTCGTCGGTGACGGCCTCTCCAAAATCTTCCAAAACCGGGCCTTCAGCTTGCAGTAATCGGAACGCGTGTTCTAGCACTCGATGCTGGAACGCGGGATCGCCGGGTTTTCCTAAGGGTCGACCTAGGGGGAAATCGCACCAGAGTCCCCGAGGAGGAGCGGCGCCTTCGAGTTGTTTTCTTATCGAGCCGAGCGCGACGGTTGCAATGCCGTGTGCTTCGAAGACGTGGGCAAGCGTACTCACGGTACGTGTACACAAGGGTCAGACCGGGGTCAGTAGAACGACGTCGACACCTTGCTTCTTCAATAGAGTGGCACCGGCAGGGCCACTATCCATTCGGATCGCTGTCAGATCAAACTGATTACCTGCGTACGATAGATGCGAATCGGACACTCGCCCGATGGTTCCTTGAGACGCGAGTTCGTCGAGCCGATCCAAGGGAATGATGGTGTTGATGTCGCTAGCAAAGCCGACACTGTCGAAATTTGGGCTCCAGTGGCCGGTTTGGTAATCGCGTCTTTTCCCGTCCAGTACACGGAATCCCGTATCGTTGGGAGCGAAATCGTCTTGGTCTGCGTGATGAAGGGAGGCCGACGTGACGATCGCCACATTGGCTTGGCTTAAATGGGGTGGCGTCGTGAAAGCGGTCGTGTCGAATATGGGCGCTTCGACATCTTCCGCCATCTCCTTTACCTGCCTGTCTGCCATCTCCTTCCTCCTTGCGTAATCAATGCGTTGAAAGGTTCGTTCGTGTGGTGATCGTTACGTTTGCACTTGGTATCCAAAGCCAACGACCTAAATCGGTTGACTGACACTGTAGGTATTCGGTTCGAGCTTTTCTGCTATTTCTCTTGTCAGCTCGCCGACTGGGTTAAATGCACCGTTCTCCAGTTCTTGTCGAACCTTCAACGCGTTCTTGCTCAGGCCCATTCGACGCAACAGCTTATCGCTCGCGTTAGCGATGATGTCGGGGCTGACCATAAGCATCCAACTCTCTTGCTGACGGAGCCACGTCTTGTTATTAGCTTGAGTCATTACGTAACGCCATTCTTTTGATCGGTTGGCGCCGGTGCCATGTAATGTCCTGCCATCAAAGAGCATCACGGTACCTGCCGGTGCTTCGAGATTGATTGCAGGAGGCAGCTTTCCAACCTCGCCACCACTTCCGGCTTCGGAAAGAATCCGGTGGGAGCTTGGGATCAATAGTGTTCCACCATTTTTTTCGTTGACGTCTTGGAGTATGTACATGGTGTTGACTAACACCGGCGATTGCGGCGTTTGCAGCGGCAGGATGGCCCCCTGGTCCTGGTGAAGTGTCTGTGGTTTGCAGCCCGGGTAGGAGATATTCCCTGCCATGCTGTAGCTGTACCAACGTGTACCTAGAAACTCGTTCAACAGTTGTTCGATGACACGGCCCCCTTGGATCCATTCTGGGTCGTGTTCAATGCAGCGCCGGAAACACTCCCCTTTGTTGATGAGATACCAGACGATTTGGAAGAACGGAGTGAAGTGGGCAATATTCGCGATGCGTTCAGCTTCGGCTTGTTCTTCGAGGCGAGCTCGAAGCACGGCACGGGATTCTTCGCCGATCGCGTCCTCGATTAGGCAAAAGCCCCAGTCGAAAAAGTCGTGTCGCAGTTGGTTCAGGTCTTTGGTCGGCGTGGGTAAATCGTAATTCTTCCAATAAGAATGCTTTCTGGGAACCGTCGTGTCGTAGAACTTACCTTCTCCCCAAACAAGCTCGTCATCTTCTGCTGGGCCCTGAAGCCACGGGTTGTTGGCGAGCATCGACTTGTATGGTTCCTGGCATTCGAGAAATTCCTTGAACGGTAAAAAGGCTTCTGCAGACGCGGCCTCGATCGCCTCTTGAGTAAATTCTTGTGGAATTGACATGGTGGAATCCTAACCGCCTAGCGACGATTCATTGATTGACGAAGGGTGAAAGTCACTGGCTCGATGATCCGCGAAGGTTGGCGCAAGTTCGGATTCCGGCTCGCCAGAAATTCGTGATGCTCTGAGTATTCGAGGTTGGTTGGTGTCGTACGGTCTCGCTCGATGCATGACGCAGCGATTATCCCAAACAACGATATCGCCGACGCACCAACTATGTTTATAGGTTCTTGGAGGCTGGCAGGCATTGTCCAAGAGATCGGATAGTAATGTTTCGGATGCGAGCGGGCTCATCCCCGGGATTCCATAGGCATGCCGACCGGTATAGATGGATTTACGTCCGGTTTCGGGGTGCTTCTTAACGATGGGTCGAAGCGGAGCGCCTTTGTCATGAAACCCGTATACGTGATCGGTCGTGTGAACGTACCCGGCCGTCGATTGCGAGTAATAAAGCGAATGGTAGGCGGACATTCCTTGCAGTTGTTCTTGGGTGTCGGCGTCGAGCTTATCCC
The DNA here is from genome assembly GCA_913030615.1 of uncultured Gammaproteobacteria bacterium. Classification (GTDB taxonomy): domain Bacteria; phylum Pseudomonadota; class Gammaproteobacteria; order Pseudomonadales; family Azotimanducaceae; genus UBA11889. The sequence continues at coordinate 25,981 of CAJWCW010000001.1, forward strand.
ATGCAGCTCGCATGTCGGCGAATTCCGTTTCGCCATTTTCTGGCGGTACGACCAGTGCCGCTAGCATGCCGGCTTTCGCAGCAAGCGGCATGTAGGTACTGTCCGTGTGCCAACCTTCGTTTCCCTTCATGAGACGGAATCCTTGGTCGTCCGGTTTGACCGTTTCGCCATTGGGTTTTTGGTTCGAAAATTGTAGCGTTGGCCCCGCTTGTTTTGGATGTAACTTTTCGGTGTTGCCGAAACGTAAAGCAAATTTTCCCTGTGAGTCCTCGGACAAGTGCTGACCAGGGAAAATCAAAACGCCGTATTCCAGGAAGTTAGTGTGGATTGCTTGCCAAAGGTCATCCTTCACGTTCGCAAGGTCGACGTCAGTTATGACTGCGCCTAACGTGGCATCGGTAGGTATGACATTCATCGGCCATGTCCATCATTATTCGAGACGAACCATTTTACCCACTTCGTCAGTCTTGCCGCGATCATTAGTCTTGTGGACCAGCGTATGCGTCTCACGCTCGATCGGCGGCAGGACAGTTTGAACGGTACCCAAGTCTGTATAGGAATACGCGGCCCGGAGCTCCGCTTTGACGGCGACCTAAGCCTGCAGTAATTTGAGACGCGGACGCCGCTCCAAGCAGTGTCTGAAAAAGGGGCTCACAGGCGTTGGGAGGGGAGAGAGATACCTGTGAGCCCCGAACTGAATTTTCTTCTTGGTCAGTATTCGTTTCTAAAGACTTTGACCCGCTGACCGGTTAAAGGTTCCGCATTGCTCGCGTAGCAAACAGAGTTGAAACTGAGATGGGCGGACATGCGTCTCAGCTTTCGGGCGGGCAAGTTGATCGTATGACGAGGAGGGGTTCGCTTTCGTATGCTTACTTCGCGTCTTAATCGATGCGCGCGATGTATCGCGCAATCTTGGCATGAATAGTGGGAGGCATTCGATGGCTGAAAACACAAACCTCAGTTTTTTCGACCTTGTTGGCAACGTTCGGGCGATGCGTAGGTTGAAACCTGATCCCGTTCCAATGGAATTGATATGGAAGATCCTTAATGCTGGGGTGCAGGCCCCCTCTGGCCAAAATACCCAGCCGTGGCGCTTTGTGTTGGTCTCAGAACCCGCGGGCAAAAAATGGTTTGCCGATCACTACAAGCGTGCGATTGAGAAACGGTCTGCGCTGACGCGAGGTGCTTCCCGGCGTAGGGAAGACCCCGGTCGCCAATTGAAGGCCCTCTATTATCAAATCGACCACATGCATGAAGTACCGTACCTATTATTTGTTTGTGGAAAATGCGACTGGCCGTTTAAGGTCCCGGAGCACGAACGTGTTGGCGAGGGCCCGCCGAACTACGGCGCGGTCTATCCGTGTGTACAAAACATCCTATTGGCGTGTCGAGCTTTGGGCCTAGGAGCGGCGCTAACGACCATGCACCAGGTATTCGAGGAAGAGCTACATACATATTTTAACATTCCTCGGGATTATGGCGTTGTGGTGACCGTGCCCATCGGGTACCCGATGGGCAATTTTGGGCCGGTCACAAGACGCCCGGCTGAAGACCTTACTTTTATTGAACGTTGGGGATAGGCTCGAAGAATCACTAGACACGCTCGATTGGCCTTGTCCAAATACCAGTCTTGCGACCGCCTTGCCGCTGCGGGCTAGATGGATATTTCGCCTTGCAGATATTTTTTTGTGTGGCCGCCAATGAATACTCGGGAACCGCTCAACTCGCAATAAAGGCGCCCAGATCGTTGCGACAGCTGCGCTGCGGTGAACTCGGTTTTGCCGGTTTTACGGGCCCAATAGGGCACCATGAGCGTATGTGTGGACCCTGTCACAGGGTCTTCCGGGACGCCCGTTCTCGGCGCGAAAAAGCGAGAGACAAAGTCCACTTGGTCCCCTGGCGCCGTGACGATAACGCCCCTGCACTCTAGTTTGGCAAGTAAACTGAAGTCCGGGTCGATGGCGTGAATGGCCTTCTCACTCTCAAAGACTGCAAGGAAATCGTCTTGGCCCTTGTAAAACTCGACGGGTTCTGCGCCTAGTGCCTGCGCGAGGTTCTTGTTTTTTTTCTCGACCGTAGGTGTCTCCGCGGGAAAATCCAAGTAGATCAAGTCGTCCCTTTTGAACGCGCTGAGGGAACCTCTTTTCGCCGAGAAATTAACGCGTGAAGAATTCGGTGGTAGGTGGTCGTCAAAGAGAATGCGCGCGCTTGCGAGAGTCGCATGGCCACACAGATCAACTTCCACCAAGGGGGAAAACCAACGAATCGAGAATGGCATCGCCGCGACCAATACGAATGCCGTTTCTGACAGATTATTTTCGAAAGCGATGGATTGCATGGTCGCAGTGTCGAGGCTCTCTGTGACAGTAACGACTGCGGCAGGATTGCCTTGGAAAAGTTTCTCAGCGAATGCGTCAACGTAATAGATGGGCAATCTCAATCTAGGATTCCATTTGATCAGGGTGCGTTCGCGTGGTGTGCAGTAATGTACCAGAGGATGATCTTGACCTGTTTGATCGGGAAGGACTTCGGGACGCAAACCGATTGTTTCGTAATAATGATGCAGACGCGCGCCAACTTGGCGCGTAGATTGACGACGTGTTGTTTCTGAGATCTTTGAATTGGCGCGTAATTTCATGCAACGATTAAAAGTGTTTACGGCAGCTCGGATCCGAACGATGGACCCGGGTCGACCGGTGGCCAACGCGGTTGCGGTTGGTGACGGAAAAATTGTATCGGTAGGGTCACTGGAATCAATGCGGCCGTGGTTGCGAAGGGTCCCCCACGACATTGATGAGACTTTTGCTGACAAAGTAATACTGCCCGGGTTTATCGATCCCCATACCCACCTGCGTCTATCTGGGACCTATATGGGGCTGAATTACGTTGGTCCGATCGATTCAACCGACCCAAACGGGAAACCCTTGAAGGGTTTGCCAAATCGAGAAGCCGTGCTTTCGCGATTGAATTCGTTAGCCAAAGATCGTACCGAAGCAGTTGTTGCATGGGGTTACGATCCAGGTATGCAGGACGGTCATTTGGATCGAGACATGCTCGACGAGATCTCCTCGGAGGTCCCGATATGGGTAATTGCGTACGCGCCGCACATTATTTACACCAACACGCCGATGATCGAAAGGATAGGTGTTGACGAAAATACTAGGGTGCATGGAGTCGGGCGCTATTCCGACGGAAGGCTAAACGGCTGGTTTGTCGAAACTGAGGCGACGGCACTTGCCTCAGGTCCCGTGAAAAAGGAAGTGTTTGGAAAGGGATTTGGCCTGGCGTCGTTAGAACTTCAGGGACGCGTCGCTGTCAAAAGCGGGGTGACGACGACTGCCGATATGATTTACGGCATTGATTCGTTTGAACGCGAGTGGGAAGACCATGCGGCTGCGATTGAACAAGAGTTGCTACCCCTACGCGTGATGTTGGTTCCGTTTGAATCTCGATTACGTAAACGGTTCGGGGATGACTTTCTTCGTTTTTATGAATCCATGAAAAACAAGTCCACGGACCGTCTCGCCATACACGGCGTTAAATTCGTCAATGACGGATCGTATCCGTCGATGACCTTGCGTTTGAATTTCCCTGGATACCTCGACGGCGAGATCGGTCTCACCGGTGAAGTACCGTGGGAGGACATGTTCGACCGAATGTTGCCATTCTGGAGTAACGGAATTCAGATCCACTCACATGCCAACGGCGACGAAACCGTCGACATGACACTCAACACATTAAATGCGCTACAAAACGCCGCACCTCGATTCGATCATCGTTTCACCGTGGAACACTACTGCATCAGTACCCCCGCCCAAGCGAGACGACTTGCGGCGTTGGGTGGCCTTGCTAGCGTCAATCCCTATTTTGTGCATTACCGGTCACAAATCCACGCGGACCATGGGTTTGGCCCTGACCGGACCGAGACGACAGCGCGGTTAGGGTCTCTGGTTAACGCGGGTGCGACTTTCGCTCTCCATTCCGACTACAACTTGGTGGTCGCGCCGATGCATCCTTTGACTGCGGCATGGATTGCCGTGAATCGTATAGCAGCCGACGGGAAAACTGTTGTTGGGCCCGGCGAACGGATCTCGGTTGACCGGGCAATTCGCGCGATCACCGTGGACGCAGCATTTGTTCTTAATAGAGACGATAGTTTGGGCAGTATTGAGGTAGGTAAACATGCCGACTTTGCAGTGCTTGATGACGATCCCTACGAGGTTGAACCCGGAGCCTTGAAGGCCATCGGTATCCATGGGACTGTGCTTGGAGGGAACGTTCATATTGCCGGTACCCCATAAGATGCGGTCCCAATCCGAGCATTTAATGGCAGCATGGGAAACGTTATTGCTTACTCTAGGCGCGCCGCCATCCGAAACACTTCCGGAACGGAACGTCACAAAACGAAATCAGGGGGCGCGCGGAACAAAAATCCCTGTGACGGTGCTCAGTGGGTTTCTTGGATCCGGGAAAACGACGTTACTTCAGCAATTGCTCCAAAATTCCTCGACCGAAATTGTTGCTATCGTGAACGATATAGCGTCGATCAATGTCGATGCCGCGCTCATCCGCTCCACGAATGCTGAAACCATTGAGCTCCAAAATGGATGCGTGTGTTGTGTGCTCGGTTCTGACTTGTTCGACTCGCTCCGGAACATTGGTTTACGATCAAAATGGCCGGACGCAATCGTAATCGAATCTAGCGGTCTCTCAGATCCAATGGGCATCGCACAGACCGTGGCCAATGTTGACACTATGTCGCTCGATGGAATAGTTACGGTTGTAGACGCGCTCTCGTTTCGAGAAAGAATCGCTGATCCGGTCACAGCCATGCTTTTTGAACGCCAGCTTGCGGCTGCTCATCTTATTGTGTTGACCAAGACAGCCACGCGCAAAGATGCTGATCTGCTCATTGAAACGTTGGCCGAGATGGTTCCAGGACGCCGGGTCATCGTTTCCGATCTTTTGATGGGAAACGATGGCGAATTAGCCAATGACCTTTTGTTAGGGGCTTCAACGCAGGGCGCTCGACCGCCTCTAGGCGTTAGCACTCACGATTACGATGGATTTTCAGTTGAGACGGTCGATCGCCCCGAGCCGATTCGCGCACGAATTTTTTTTTCGTTATTGGACCAAATACCGGACTCCGTCTATCGGATGAAAGGTGGAGTCCGTGTCCGAGAGGAGAGTCGAGAGCTTGAACATGTGGAAACGTATTCCGTGCAAGCTGCCGGAGCCCACTGGCGCGTTGTTCGACAGCCCACGGAGGGGGAGTTGGACCGGCTTATTGTCATTGGACGCAGGAACGATCCCGCGTTGGAGTCGTTCGTTCTCAAACTTCGCGAATAACGGTCATCTCTTTGGCTATGGGGATTTTCCGTTGGGGTGGCATCCAGTGGAGTCCTCTAGAATTCCATCAGGAAATTTAGGCGACAGCGATGTTGGCCAAATCACGACGATTTCGGTTTGCTTTGGACTTTTGCCCCAAGCTTCCCCCGTCGAAATGGCTCTTTGCCTTCCGACACCTTGAATGACCCATCGGTGTTTTGGGTCACCTGAATTGTAGAAAATTCCCTTTATTCGGTGTATTTCCGGGGGAAGACTGACAAGCCAACTCTCGATGTCGTCCAGATCCAGGGAATCGCTCGTAGTGAATGTTTTCGATTCGAACATTATGTTGGCACTGCCTACTGAAGAATGGTTGGACGCAGAAATTTCGAATAGGCGTTGCGAGGCAAATTCGTCGCTTTGCATGATAGAAACATCGGGTGCTTGCGCATTAATCCAACGTTGAAGTGATGGCCAGTCGTTGTCTTTGTCGAGTTTTGTGACTAGGACTCTGTCGGCTTGGCGGAGCTGCTCAATAATCAGCGGGCCAACGAACTTATCCATTGCCAAGAGTTGGATTCGGTTGGCGTCGGCCATAACAAGTGTTCCGCCAGGTGCCAGTCCGGGCCAGGTTTTTGCATATGAAGCAATCTTTGCTGGGTACGCGACACCGCTGGTTTCCACCAGTACCGCATCGAGGGTTGGCGTGACATTCAAGAGTGTCTCTATGCCTGAACCAAGCTCGTTACCGAGTCGACAACACACGCATCCGTTGGCGAGAGAAATCAATGGCCCTTCTTGACCCTGAATTAACTTTGCGTCGATGTTTATGGCGCCGAAATCATTGATTAGTACACCAACCCGCAGGCCATGATTGTCGCCAAGAATCTTGTTTATCAATGTCGTTTTCCCGGCCCCGAGGTATCCGCCGATAACGATAAAAGGGACCTCAGTCATTGATAAGGTAGGGGGTGCCTTTGAACACCGTTGCCGCAACATCGATATCCTTTAATCCCTCCCCACCAACAGCGTATGGATCGGTATCGAGAACGGTGAAGTCCGCGCTCTTCCCGGCTCGTAAACTACCAATCTCGTCCTCCATCCCGAGCACGTAGGCGGCTTCGATGGTGATGGCGGCAAGTGCTTGGTCCAAGGTTAGCGATTCCTCGGGACAAACGACGTCGCCGTCCATATTTTTTCGTGTTGACGCGACCCAGGCATTGTTTAAGGGAGATGCGGGAGCCATCGTAAAGTCCGAATGGATGGCCGTATGGATGCCAGCGCGGACGCAAGAACCGACACGGGCCATTTGATGCGCGCGTTCGTATCCAATCCCTTGCTGCGCGTAGATCGCTGAAAGTTCGTGTACGTAATACACGTTGGCGGAAACTGACGCGCCTAGAGCTGCGATTCGTGCCACTTGTTCCGGCGTAGAGAATCCAAAATGCTCGATGGTGTACCGGTGGTCAAAGCGTGGTCGTTCCCACTGCAAGGTATCCAACGCATCGAGCGCAAGTTCTAGCCCTAGGTCGCCTGTGCAATGAACGTGAATCATATAACCGGCGTTCCAATATCGGCGGGCGATGTCGATGAATTGTTCGGGTGCGACCAACCATTCCCCGAGATGACCGTCAATGTATCCAGGTTCTTTGAGTTGAGCGAGTTGAGAGAAGAAGGCGCCGTCGGTGAATAGTTTGACGTGCTTTGGGAACAATAAACGCTCGGTACCGCGTTCAGCCAATCCATCCATGAAAGTTAGCGCTTGATCATGGCCCCCTTGTATCGACGCGACGCTAGCCGCCGAGGGAACCAAAACGGTTCTGAACGGGGTATTTACGTCGTCCAACACGTCCTTGGTGCCTTGCCACTCCATGTCGAAATTGAACAAGCCCACTGCCATGTCACCGAGCGTTGTGTGGCCTCCGTGATGCGCGACTTCTACAAGCCTCCGCAAGCCGTCTCGATAACGTTCGTTTGACAGAATATATGGGTTGAGTTTGACGATGGCGTAAGCGAGGCCGTTCTCATAAAACCGGCCGGCGGCGAAGTCGATTTGTTGTTTACCCTCGGTCTCGTTGGCCGTAATCCCAAGCCAAGCCATGGCACCGTCGTTCATGTATAGCTCGTGAAATGATCGATGCCAGACGATGATCGGTCTGTCGACGGACACGGCATTCAACAACGTCCGGTTCATCGGACCATGCCAAAGTTGGTGGTAACCCCATGTAAAGAGTGGTTCGTCGGGCGCTTGTTCGCCGTGAAGTTCATGCAACCGCCGAAAGAAGTCTACGGGCGTAGTCACCGGTTGGACGGTTTCCCACGGCAGTTCCCAACGGGTAGCCGTGATAAATCGCATCGGCAATAACACCGCTGCCATTGAGGGATGCAAGTGCGGGTCGATGAATCCGGGAGCGACGACTTTATCTGCGAACTGATCGTTGATGCGATGTGGATGAGATTCCAGCCAGGGTTTGAGTGTTTCGAGTGTGCCCACCTCCATTATCCTGCCGTTTTTGGTGGCAATTGCTGTGGCGTAAGGCCAAGAGCGATTCATCGTGATGACTTTTCTTGCTGTAAAAACCGTGAGCTCGTCTGTTCCCATAATCGTTACTGCCTCACCCGCAAAGAATCTGGATCGTACATCGGCCTGAAGCTCGCGGCAGCTGGAAATCTGGTCCCAGCGATCTCTATTTCAAAATTACTGTCGTTGATAGACGCTTGGTTTAGGGGTTGCTTGGCGGCGATGTATCCGAGGGCTACGTTGCCGCCCAAGGTATGGCCGTAATTGGCTGATGTGACATAACCTACCTGAACCCCGTCTCGAAAAATGGGTTCGTCGTGGTACGGCCGAGCCTCTTGGTCCGGTAAAAGAAATTGGGTCAAGCGGCGGTCGACGCCTTCGTCTCGTTGGCGCAGAAGCGCATCTTGACCGATAAAGGCAGTCTCTTTGTCAAATGCACAGGCAAAGCCTAGACCGGCCTCTAGTGGAGTATCGCCGTCGGCAATATCGTGTCCCCAATGGCGGTAGGCTTTTTCGATCCGACACGAATCAAGTGCATGGTACCCGGCTAGGCCGATTCCGACCGATTTGCCTGCGTCGAACACTGCGCAAAAAAGCTCGAGTGCGGCGTTCCAGGGACAGTACAGCTCCCATCCAAGTTCACCCACGTAGGTGATGCGTTGGGCCCAACAAGTGATTCCGGTTATTTCAAGCTCTCGCCCGGTTCCAAATGGAAATGACTCGTTGTCGAGATTTGTGCGCGTCAACGAAGAAAGGAGCGTACGGCTTTGGGGACCCATCACGCCCAAAACAGCCCATTCTTCGGTGACATCGGATACAGAACAGTCCTTGCCCGTCGGAATATGGTTTAGCAACCAGTGCCAATCTTTACGTCTAGTGGTCGGCGCTGTAATTACTCGAAAGGCGTGTTCGGCGATCCGCGTGACGGTGACGTCGGCTTCGATGCCAGCCCGTTCATTCAGCCAGGGAGTGTAGGTGATTGAACCTATATCTCGACCCACACTGTTTGCGCAGATTCGTTCCAATACGCATTCTGCATCCGGACCTACGACGTCAAATTTGGCAAATGACGTTTGGTCGTAAAGCGCTACTCGTTCTCGTGTTGTCTCGTGCTCTTTTTTTTGGTTGTGGTACCAATTTTGTGGGCCGTAACTGTATTCGTATTTGGGCTTGGTTCCCGCATCGGCAAACCAGTTGGCCCGTTCCCAGCCGGCTAATTCGCCGAAGCAAGCTCCCTCGGATACGAGACGTTGATGAAGCGGACTGCAAAGCACATCCCGGCTTGTCGTGTATTGCCGATACGGCCAGTGCATGCCGTAGAGCATGCCCAGAGTTTCGCTGACTCGGTCGCGGAGATATAGGGATTCGTTTTGGAAAGGGAAAGTCCGTTGTATATTTACTTCCCAAAGATCCGGCGGTGGGTAGCCACGCATTATCCACTCGGCGATCGCCAGGCCAACGCCGCCCGCGGATTGAATACCGATGGAGTTGAATCCGGCGGCGACGAAGTAGCCTTTTAGTTCTGGCGCTTCGCCGATGAGGTAGCGATTATCGGGTGTGAAACTCTCCGGCCCATTAAAAAAACGCGATAGACCCGTTTCCCTAATTCGGGGTACGCGTCGGGTTGCGCCTTCGAGAATGGGCGCCACATGGTCGAGGTCTTCCGGCAGTTCGCCAAAGGAGAAGTCGTTCGGTATCCCATTCATTCCCCAAGGTTTACCGACAGGTTCGAAGGCTCCAATCAGGAGCTTTCCCGCGTCTTCCTTGAAGTAGGCGCAACCGTCAAAGTCTCGCAATATCGGGAGATCCGAGGGCAGATCAGCGATAGGTTCCGTCAGGCAATAGAAGTGTTCGCACGCATGCAACGGAACGTTGACGCCTGAGGCTTGAGCCAATTCTCGCGCCCACATGCCTGCGCAATTAACGATTATTTCCGAAGCGATGTAACCGACCGACGTTTCCACCCCTCGGACTTGGCCATCTTGTTGTACGACACCGATGACAGGTGTCTTCTCCATAAGACGCGCACCAAACAGCCGAGCACCCTTCGCGAGCGCCATCGTGACGTCGACGGGATTGATCTGCCCATCGTTCGGATAGTAGATCGCGCCGACCAAGTCATTAGTCTGGGCTAGTGGCCATAATTGCGCGACGTCCCTTGAGGTTGCTTCCTCTGCTTCGATGCCAAGACTGCGCGCCACTGTCGCGCCACGTCGCAGTTCTCCCCAGCGGTCTTGATCGGTGGCGATCGCAATGCTGCCGTTGCGTTTTAATCCAGTCGCCTGTCCTGTCTCTTCGGTGAGTTTTTCGTAAAGCGATACGGAATATCGAGCCAATTCAGTTAACGCGCGAGTTCCACGGAACTCTGAAAGAAGACCGGCCGCATGCCACGTGGTCCCGCTGGTAAGCCGGTCACGCTCAAGAAGAAGAACGTCTTCCCCCAGTTTCGCTAGGTGGTAGGCGACGCTGCAACCTACCACGCCTCCACCCAAAACGATGACGCCTGCGGTCGTCGGCTGTTCCTGGGTTTCGAGTTCTTTATGATTGTCGGTACGTTGTTTCAAATAATCCTGAGGACGCTTGGAAAAGATTACTTAGCGACGTTGACAGCTAGTGGTTCACGCGCGAAGAGCCGGTGGGCGTGAGTGCATCCAGCGAGACTCGAAAAATCGCTCGATTTTCGTTGGTGATTAAAAGCGATTCGTTGGTTTCCCACGCTACCGCTTCATTTTGCTGCACCAAGTTGGGGTCAAGATCCAATACCTGTGCGGTAGATTGCAGCCATTTATCTTCGCGCGCGGGACGATCAAATACCCACAGGCGGGTGTAGGTCAGAATCGCCAAGCGATTTGAGTCGGGAGAGACGTCCGCTCCAGTGGCTAAGGAGATTTCGCGATGGTGGTCCACAAGCGTTAATACATTCTCTCGATCCGTGTGGCGGGTATCGAGTCGGTAGAGTTTGGTACCAGCCTCCCAAGCCATGGGCTTTCCGGGTTGCCTGTGCTTGGTCAGGAAATAGAGATTTCCTTCGAACGTAAAGACAGCTTCGCAATCGAAGTGCCATTGTGTTGCTGGATATTGGAGTTGGTCCGGATAGCGGATGGGTAAGAACCCAGCTGCTCGGGCCTTGTGAACATAGTACGGGTTGGGTTCGTTAACAACGTAGACGCCGAGGTCCCGCCTCGCGTTCTCGTTATTTCCAACATCGGCAATGAAAATCGTGCCGTCCGCGATCGCAATGTCCTCCCAATCGTGATGCCACGCATTGTCGATGGAATAGCCTTCCCAGGCATCGGATGATCGATTAGGGAAAAAGGTAGTTACGAGGCGTGGTAATACCACACTTCCGTCGGCTTTGATCGCGAAGATCCTCGAGCTATCGCCCGAGTCGTTGTGTACCCAATAGACGTCGTCAAACGTTGACGCAACGATCCCACTCATTTCGCCGATTCCCGGATGCGTGACTTCGGCAATTTGTTGGACGCCAGCGGCGAATATCGGACAGATCAAAATGACCGAGAGGCACTTGAGAAAGGGGTTTATATATGGGCGGATATTGGGACCACTTTGTTGGGCTGATTATCGTATTCAAACATCGCGGGCGGGATAGGCGCTATTCAAAAAGGCAGGTTGCTCGTACTTCGATACTTTTACGAGCAGGATTACCGACGGACACATTTGGATCGTGAAAGGCCGAGTGGGGTGTCCAGAAAGGTTTGCCTAAGGCCGCTCTTTCACTGTCATAGGTTCGTAACGTCAATACTTCTTGGGCTGTCATTTCGGGAAAAGTAAACCATCGGTGCTGATCATCGGTTCTCGGTGCTAGTACGCCGAACGTGTCAAAACCGAAATCGCCGCCTGCGTAGCTGGACACATGGAAGTCCTGAAGCTCTTCGCGGGAAACGGACTCCGCATCACAAATCGCCAGAGGTAGGTCCATTCGTGGCTCACCCACGTTGCGCCAGAACTGCAGGATGAGTATGCGTTTCGAGGCGCGCACTGCCTCAGGCGCAACATTAGCTCTTTTCAATGCGTTTCGCGGCCCATCTTCATCGCTTTCGTAGTAATCACAAATCGCTTTCCCATACGTTTCTGTGAAATCTGAATGCACAAACTGAATGGGCGCGTAGTCTGGGTGTACTACCGCTTGGTTGGGATTTCGGTTGATATGACCTTCCATTAAGGCATGCGTACAACCCGATAGGGCTTTTGCTAACGAAGTCATTTCCCGGTAGTAAAGGTTGGCGACTTCGTTGTCGTCATCCCAATTCAACACGTTCGAGTGGTGAGCAAATAACTCGAAGCCCCGGCGTTCCCAACCGGCGCCGCTAGCTGACATTCTGCCGTTGAGAATGGTGACGTCTTTGGGCTCGATACCCTGGGCGGTTACATAGTTGAGCTCTGTTTGGCAAAAAACTTCGTCGGACATGAACTTTCTCAAAGCGTTTATGTAACTGAGTTTGCGCAGTACGACCCTGCGGAATTTGCCGCAGGAACGTGCAAACGCCAAACCTACGCCGCTATGCCTGATCTGTCACGTCTCGTGCTAGACATTGAGCTAAGAAATCTATGTGAAGCAGTATGTATTAAGAAAAGACCGACTGGTTGAGAATAGCGCCATGGTTGGAGAGTCGGTGGTGTTCGCTACCGAAAGCGATCGTCCCAAAGCGAGCTCAACAGACGCTGCCGATGCAGAACAAAGACTGGAGCGTATGGCATGGGTATTATTGTTCGTAGGCGTAAGCCTCTTTGTTTGGCTCGCAATAACTAGGATTCGTATGAGCAAGGTTCAACAGACGGAGTCGACAGACGTATTGGTTGTTGGCGCGGGGTTTGCCGGAATGTATATGTTGTACCGGCTTCGCGCTTTGGGTTTATCGGCACAAGTGTTGGAAGCTGGAAGCGGGGTCGGCGGTACCTGGTACTGGAATCGGTACCCCGGCGCACGCTGTGATGTGCCGAGCATGGAGTATTCGTTTAGTTTTTCCGAGGAGCTTCAGCAGGACTGGAATTGGTCCGAAGTTATGGCGGGCCAGCCCGAAATTCTGGACTACGCGAACCATATTGCTGAGCGATTCGATTTGTTACCGTCAATACGTTTTGATACTCGGGTAACAACCGCGACGTACAACGAGGATACTCGTCGATGGCTGGTCAATACTGACGCCGGGAAGTCATACGAAGCACGGTATTGCGTGATGGCGACCGGCTGTTTATCGGTGCCGAACACGCCGTCGATAGACGGCGCAGATAATTTTCGAGGCCCTGTCTATCACACCGGACGCTGGCCGCACGAGGGCGTGGACTTTACGGGCGTGAGAGTTGGTTTGATCGGCACAGGTTCTTCCGGGATTCAATCGATTCCCGTGATTGCGGAGGAAGCGCTGCACCTAACCGTGTTCCAGCGCACGCCGAACTACACGATGCCCGCGAACAACCGACCACTCTCGGAGGAGTTCCGAGCTGAGGCGAAGGCAAATTACGACGAAATCCGGCAACAACAACGTGAATCCCTGGCGGGAATCATAGGTTATGGCTTTGGCTTCGGTGGTGCCGACAACGCCCCTCCAACGGATTCAATACTCGAGACGACGGCTGAACAGCGTAAATCTGCGCTGGATCGGGACGGTTTTGCTGCGATCAGTCGTTATCTCGATATCGGCCTCGATCCGAATGCCAATGAGCTTGCTTGTGAAATGTATCGAGAACAGGTGGCTCGAGTAATCGATGACCCCGATGTTGCGGATCGGCTGATGCCCCGCGACTATCCTATTGGTTGCAAGAGGCCGGTGATCGATAGCCATTATTACGATGCCTTTAACCAAGACAACGTCACCTTGGTCGATCTTCGTCAAGGCGGCATCAAAAAGATCAGCGAAAGGGGCGTGGAGACTATGCAGAGATCGTACGAGTTCGATGCTCTGGTCTATGCGACGGGATTCGATGCGATGACGGGTGCGTTGTTGAATGTCGACATCGCAGGCCGAGATGGAGCGCGTCTTGCCGACGTTTGGGATGCGGGCCCGCGAACCTTTCTGGGATTGCAGGTGCATGGGTTTCCAAACATGTTCACGATCACGGGACCTGGAAGCCCGTCAGTGCTAAGCAATATGCTTGTATCTATCGAGCAGCACGTCGATTGGATTAGCGATTGCATCTCACATATGGATCGACACCAGCTTCGTTCCATCGAACCTACCGCTGAAGCCGAGCAAAATTGGATTGAGCACGTCAACGAAGTCGCCAAGGGTACGATGTTTACCGCGCCCAGTTGTAATTCGTGGTACTTGGGCGCAAATATTCCGGGCAAACCCCGAATATTCATGCCCTATGTCGGGGGTGTCGGCACCTATCGGAAAAAGTGTGACGATATTGCGGCGAAGAATTATGAGGGATTCGTGCTGTCTGCCTAGCCAGGAAGACGACGTCAAACTGCGAAGGATTAATGCAGAGCGAAACGTTGTAGGTAGTGATTTAGTTGGAAGAATGTTTGGCGGTAGCTGATCGTTTCGCTAATTGACTAGAGCTTATTTAAGAGTTTTCCCAATAACTGTGGGTGCCGACACATATTCGCTCCGGCAGTTTGATCGACGCAAGCGGGCCGCTTAGTAGGTCATCGGCGCTAAATACGAGGCAGCTTGAGGAATCTTCGTTCGTATCTGAGATTATTGTGACGACGTAACCACCGTCTTCACGATCGTTTTTACGTGCCGGTACCACAGGGCTTTCGCTTGCGTAGACTCCGGGTCGAAACTGATAGCCTTGGCGCTCGCCCGTTTTCACGTTGAGGCGTGTGATGCCGTTGAAAAGGAACCATCCGGGTTGGGTATTCATCTCCCATACGTACTGGTATGGCTTACCCGCAAAATCTGGATTGATCATGCCAAATTCCGAAATCGCGTCGTCCAGAGGTTGTTCGGAGACGGAACCGGTTTGCATATTGAACCGCCACCGATATGCCCGGGCCCCGACGGAATGAATATCCAACATTTGATATGGGATCAGATTTTTAGGTAAATCGACGTTGGAGGCTTTCGATGGGTCCTGGCGGTATCCGTCGAGAATGACTTCGTTGCCTTCCTCATACGCATTGATCCAGTGCAGGACGTAGGTTGGTTCTGCTTCAAACCACCGGATATCGCTTGGTTGCCCACGTCGCGGAATAACTGCAAAGCGGCTTGGCATATCTCTGAAGAAACGGACAGCATGTGCGCCGTGACTGAGGGCTTCAGGGTCCCAGAAAAGCGGCATATCGTTCAGGATCGCAAAATTTTTCGTGAACGCCATGTCGTGCGGCAGTCGAGGTCCAGGCAACTCGATCGGAACGTAATGCACAAGTTTTCCATCAGAATCGACCACGCCGTAGTGCATGTACGGTTTCTGTTTTGAGTAATTGAAAAACAGCATCTCACCGGATGAAGGATCGACCTTTGTGTGTGCCGAAACTCCCCAACCGGGGGTGACGTCTTTTGTCCAGGACGCCTTGCCCAATTGATGGAGCGTTTTGGGGTCAAGCTCGTAGATATCGCCGCATTGGTAAAAACTCGTCGCGGCGCGACCTCGGTGGACGACCACGTCTGTACTCGAGGAGTCTTTCAGGCCCGTTCGGGCACCCCAGCCCTCTCGTTTTGACTTCTGGGGATTTTCCATTAAGCCAGCCCAAAGCGGTGTCCCCGATTCAAGCTCGGCATTGAATCCATCGGTTCGGATATAGCGATTGTGATATTCGACCTTTCCGGAGTCGAACGAGATGGAATGCAACATGCCGTCGCCATCAAACGGATGGTAACGCCCGATTGCTCCGTGCAACGGGTTTTCGGTGTTCCTCAAATACACGCCGTTGAGGTCGTGAGGTAATTCGCCAACCACTTCTAAGTCGAAGGCGTCGAACTCGCGCGTGTTTGGCTTCCACGGACCGGTACGGTACGGATGCTCGTCGTCGAGGGGAAGGTTTCCGCGAACTTCGTCTACTAGTTGAATCTTCATTCCCTGGTCATACACGCTCCGACTCTGAGCGTCAATGAACGTAGGTTTATGGGACCCGAGCGGTAATCTCAGAAGCCCTTAATGGGAAACTCGTAAAGAGGGGCTGATGGCCAATCGACGCCGATGTCACCGAATATGTACGAGGGTGTACCGTTACTGGACTGTTTCAATCTATCCGCGTTCTTATTGTACGGTCAGGGGACCGTGGGACGCCTGGTCTTATCCTGAGTTTCGTTGTGAATGTTGAAACTCTGGATAAACTCGACCCACCCGGCGGATACGCGTGGGGAGAGAGGGGCTCACAGGTGTGTTGAGGAGATAACTGCCTGTGAGCCCCTAACCATGTGTTCATGGATGTAGACTTCTACCGATCTTCCAGTTTGGAGTAATCCGGGGACGGCGGGTTTCCGCATCGCCAGTTGCGTACTATCAACCGAACGTAGTTAACACGCACTCTTTAATTCGATATGAAAAGAAATACCGGGGTGTTTCGATGGGACATCTCCGCGTTTTGTGCGTCAAGAAAACTACGCTGAAGACCAATGACAGCATCGGGCGACAGGCGTACGTTTAGGAACAAATATTGCGGACGATCAAGATGAAGGGGCAAAAGGCGACGCTGATCTCGGTGTCGATTGGAACCAGCGACGATATGGCAAAGCACGTACGAGAATACGTCATGGCGGATCTTGACGGCTTTGTCGACGACAAGCATCGCGGATTCAGCCGCGTCTGTTATGAGGGGGATACGGAGCCTGTGGGAACCGTGCGGAGAAACAATCGTCAATGGTCGGGTATGTCGCAAGAGGAAGCGCAGGAGATCCAAGAGGCGCTGAATCTCGATCAGCCGCTGCTGCCCGTAGATCTTGGCGTTAACGTCTTCGTCGAAGGAATCAGGGATTTCTCCAAACTCCCGAAAGGTTCGAAGCTGGTTTTTCCTTCAGGCGCTGTGTTGGTTGTCGAGGATTTCAATCCACCGTGTACGTACATGGCGGACAAGATAGTAAGCCGTTATGTAACACGCTCGGGCAAGCCGCTAACGCGCCGACGGTTTCTGATTGAGGCAAAACGAAAGCGTGGGGTGGTCGGGGTCGTGGACGTACCCGGAAAGATTTGCAGCGGTGATGTGATCGACGTGAAACGCTACAAATCGCCCAAGCTAGGATAAATTTGATACCGCAACGGTCACGCGTCAAGATCAACACGCCGATTTTCGAGGTGCAATCTCCTACAGATATTCGTCGACTGTTGGTTTTGCTGACCCTTGGCGTGCTGGTTGCGGGTTGTGAACCACAGGACGTTCGACCGGGACTCTGGCTTGGTGGCGAGAACGTATCTTCGCCAGTCGAGGATTGGCGATTCACCGATCAAATTGAGGAAGTATTCATTGAAACCCGACCCTGGTATGGGATTCCACATTCCACCACCATTTGGTGTGTACAAGTCGGTAATGAGCTCTTTATTGGGTCGTATGGAGAAAAAAAGAAATTCTGGGAAATCAATATCTTACGAGACTATCGTGCGAAGATAGGTATCATGGGTAAGATCTATGACGTGGCGGTCACAAGACTGGACGACGCGGCGGTGCATCGTTCCGTAACCATGGCTTATCAACGAAAATACGATATGGCCGAGGTTTTTGGTAAAAAGATTCCAGCGTGGTCGTTTTATCGAGTGGAGCAGGAAGGAAATGAAAAACCCTCTACATAACGAGTTAGACCTCTCGGCTTACTGGATGCCGTTTACGGCTAACCGAGCTTTCAAAAACGAGCCCCGGCTCATGAAAAGCGCTCAAGGTATGTATTACACCACCGTCGACGATCGCCAAATTATGGATGGGATGTCGGGGCTCTGGTGCTGCAACGCGGGTCATTGTCATCCTCACATCGTTGAAGCCATTCGCCAGGCGGCGGGTGCGCTCGATTATTCTCCAGCTTTTCAAATGGGTCATCCCGAAATTTTTCGCCTCGCTGAACGTCTAGCGAACATGATGCCCGACGGCATGGACGCTGTGTTCTTTACTAACTCCGGATCAGAATCCGTTGATACTGCGCTCAAGATTGCACTGGGCTATCACCATGCCCGTGGGGAAGCCCAACGGACCCGTTTGGTGGGACGGCAACGTGGGTATCACGGTTCTGGGTTTGGTGGGACCAGTGTCGGCGGCATCGGCAACAACCGTATTGCGACTGGGCCCTTGCTTCCTGGCGTGTTCCATCTTCCGGAAACCTACGATCTAGAGCGTCAGGCATTTAGCAAAGGCCAACCCTCCTGGGGAGCTCATCTCGCGAATGATCTTGAACGCATTATTGCGAGCAACCACGCGAGTACCATCGCGGCGGTCATTGTTGAACCGTTCGCCGGCTCAGGCGGTGTATTGGTACCGCCCATCGGCTATCTGGAGCGACTTCGTGAAATCACGGAAGAGCATGGAATCTTGCTCATCTTTGATGAAGTGATTACCGCATTCGGGCGACTTGGTTGGGGCTCAGCGGCGGAGAGACTAGGTGTCGTGCCTGACATCATGTGTACCGCGAAGGGACTGACCAGCGGTACGGTGCCGATGGGAGCGGTAGTAGTTCAGGAGCAAATTCGAGAAGCCTTTATGCAAGGCCCCCCCGCGGCGATCGAATTTTTTCACGGCTACACCTATTCAGGACATCCTCTGGCGGCCGCGGCAGCGAATGCGGCATTGGACGTGTATGAAAACGAAAATTTGTTTGAACACGTTCGCGGACTCGAAGCCAATTGGGAGGCGGGGTTGCACGCGCTCGCCGATAAGCCGCACGTCATCGACGTGCGTAATTTTGGTCTCGCGGGTGCGGTGGAATTGCGTCCGCGAGATGGCGCTCCGACCCAGCGTGCGATGTCCGTCTTTCGTGAGGCGTTTGATCGCGGCCTTCTTGTTCGCACCACGGCGGAAATTGTTGCGCTCGCGCCCCCGCTGGTAATTAATGAAACCGAGATCAAGCAAATGCTCGGGATACTCGGTGACGTATTGGATGAAATTATCTAGTTTTTGGATTCAGGAAGGTTAGCGGAGGGAGAGTTGGCACAAGCAGAGATCACGGGACATTTCATTGGCGGCAAACCGGACATGGGTGGTTCGCGGAAGCTCGAGCGATTTGATCCGGCAACCGGTGAACAAATGGGTTACGTCGCGCTTGCAGATGAAACGACGGTCAATGCAGCTGTCGATTCGTCGAAAAACGCATACCAAGACTGGCGAGTCGTCGAGCCGGCAAAACGTGCAGTAATTCTCCGGCGATTTTGCGAGTTGGTGAACGTCCACGGTGATGAACTTTGCCAACTGATTACCCGTGAACACGGCAAAACACTATTGGATTCTCAAGGCGAGCTGCAGCGCGGGATAGAGAATATTGAATATGCCACGGGAATAGCCGAACACTTAAAAGGCGAACACAGCAAGGCAGTTGGGCCGGATATCGACAGTTGGAGTGAGCTGTTGCCCTTAGGTGTCGTTGTCGGTATCACACCGTTTAACTTTCCTGTCATGGTTCCCATGTGGATGTTCCCTCTAGCCGTTGCGTGCGGGAACGCATTCATCTTAAAACCTTCGGAGAAAGTTCCGACGGCCGGATACCGATTGGCGGAACTATTCTCGGAGGCGGGACTCCCTGATGGCGTTTTTAACGTTGTTCAAGGCGACCAAGAGACTGCCGGATCATTAATGCAGCATCCGGACATAAAGGCGGCGAGTTTTGTTGGTTCAACGCCGGTTGCGCGATCCATATACAAGGCTTCAGGCGACACGGGTAAGCGAGTTCAGGCTCTTGGCGGCGCAAAAAATCATGCGGTCGTGCTTCCCGATGCAGACGTTGAATCCGCGACCAACGCTATTATGGGGGCAGCATACGGTTCGTGTGGCCAGCGCTGCATGGCGTTGTCGGTGGTCGTATCGGTGGGTGATGAGACGGCGGACGCGGTTGCCGAAGTATTGAACAAGAAGGTGTCCGAACTAAACATCGGGCCGGGTGTGGATAATCTCGATATGGGACCCCTGAACAGCGCTCCCCAACGTGATCGAATTGTTGATTTGATCCAAGAGGGTGTGGATCAAGGTGCGACCATACTGGTTGATGGACGAAGACATGCCAGTTATCAACAGCCCGGTTTTTATCTCGGCGGAACACTCTTTGACCACGTTCAACCCGGCATGTCGATTTATGACGAGGAAATCTTCGGGCCTGTCCTTTGCCTTGTTCGTGCTAAAACAGCGAACGATGCGATGCGCATAATCAACGACAGTCAGTACGGGAACGGGACCTGTATTTTTACTCGAGACGGTTACTCGGCGCGCACCTATGCGAACGAAGTGGAGGCTGGCATGGTCGGGATCAATGTGCCCCTGCCTGTCCCGGTTGCCAACCACAGCTTTGGTGGTTGGAAGGATTCAAGATTTGGTGACCTTGCCGCGTACGGCCCGGACGGAATTCGGTTCTACACGCGTCGCAAGACCATCACAGAACGCTGGACCTCGGCCCCGGACGATAAGGGTATCGACTTCGCGTTCCCAGGTTCACGGTCTTCGGGATAGGGTCAACTCGCGACGGGCTATGGGGCGAATCAGGTGGGTCCGGGTTGGGAATGCCGAAGCGTCGCGCATGCGAACGTAACGAGTTTGTCGGCGGTCAGCCTTCGATTTGTTGAAAACGACTGGTGGATTTTGTCCCAGCGCTAACCGCGGTGCAGCGGCGACGGTGTATTAAAAGTCCCCAGCTGGTGTCGCCCGTGCTCTGGCTGGTGCCCAGAAAGGTTCCTGTTTGATGCAGCATTTAGCTACTTTGCTGTACTGCCTGAGTTCCTTTTCATAATAGATTTCGGACCAAATTTCTCCGTCGAGATACTCGGTCTCGATCATCGCAAGTGCAATATTCGCCTTTGCCGCTGGCGACCACATGCCTGAAGTGACGTAACCAATTTCGTCCGTGCAACGCTTACTGCTGTAAACGAACGAACCTTCGGCAGGCTTGTTGCCCTCGATATCCAGCTTGGTCAAGGTGTACGTTGGACCGCGTTGTTGCTCGGCCCACAAGGCGCGCCGGCCATTGAAGTGAGGCTTCTTGAAGTCGACCAACCAACCCAGATTGAGTTCGAACGGTGTCTGATCGTGCTCAAAATGGACCGTTTTTAGAGCTTCGTTGAATTCGTACCCGGGCATAATGAAGCCGGCTTCGAGCCGCAACATATTGGTCGCCTGGTCGCCATAGGGATGAATACCTAGATCGCGGCCGGCTTCGTAGACCGCGTCCCACAGCTGGATAGCGAGTTCGTGGTCTATCCATAGTTCGTAACCAAGATCGCCGGTGAAACCCGTTCTGGACACCATGAGTCTGTCACCGTGAAAATCGAAATAGTTGATCGAGAACGGCTTTGCGTTCTCGATGTTGGTAAGGCCCATGCGTTTAAGTACAGCGCACGAGGTTGGCCCTTGCAGCGCCATTGCAGCAATCTCGTCGGTTTTGTCGACAATGGTGGTGTTAAATCCAAAGGCGCTTTTGTCCAGCCAGGCTGTGCAGGGACTACCACAATTCAAAACGAATTGGTCGTCGGCTAGTTTGAAAATGGTGCCGTCGTCGATCAGGCGCCCCTCATCGTTGCACCACACCACGTAGCTAGCGCGATTGGTCCGCATCTTCGTTACGTCGCGGGTCACCATCCTGTTGAGCATTCTCTCCGCATCTGGACCGCTGATGAGGTATTTCTGCATCGGGCAAATGTCGTAGGTGCCACAGGTATTGCGAACGCAGAAATATTCGTACTCCACGTCGTAAAAGTACTCTGCGAATTTGTAACCGTTCCATGAAGACCAAGCGTCGTGAATATTGAGTTCGTCTTGGCGTTGCTGGAAGTGGCTGGGCTTAGGACGCTCACTTGAAAAATCGTAGTCACTCATCGTCGAAGTCATCTGCGGGAACACTATTGGGTCGCTTAAGAT
>CAJWCW010000002.1 GCA_913030615.1 uncultured Gammaproteobacteria bacterium
AGCAGGCGATTTTGGCATTCAAGGGCGACGTCTATATGGGTCTTGAGGCATGGACCTTCGGAGCAAGGGAGCTCACGTCCGCGCAACGTAGGCTAAGGATTCTCTCAGGGCTTTATGGCATGTTGAGACCGCTCGATATGATCCACCCGTATCGCCTAGAAATGGGAACCCGACTTCGAATCAACCGGGCGGGAAGCCTCTACGATTTCTGGGGCGCGTCGATCACGGACTCGATCAACGACGACCTCAAGAATCATCGCAATAGGATTCTTGTTAACTTGGCATCGAACGAGTATTTCGATTCGCTGGATGTCAAAAGCATTAATGCGCGAATCGTCACGCCGGTGTTTAAAGACCTGCACAAGGGTAAGTACAAGTTCCTCAGCTTTTATGGGAAACGGGCGCGTGGACTCATGGCACGCTACCTGGTTCAGCATAAGGTCGAGACGGTCAAGGCGATTAAAGCGTTCGCCGTCGGCGGCTATCGGTATAGCGAAGCCGAGAGTCGAGATAATGCTCCGGTATTCCTCCGAGACGCGCCAGCGGCGGAGTAACCACCCGACTCCAACGATTCAGTGGGTCGTCGTCCAGTAGAACCGAGACGGTTGTTGGAACCTATCCATCTATGCGGTTTCGCACCAACATAAGGTCCTCTAGCTGCACTTTTCGCAGCCGAAGTGGATGCCTCTGAGCGGTTTCCGGCCTAACGGCATTGAAACATAGTTCAGTTACTATGCCGGTTAGCGAGAAGGAGTAACGAGATGGATTTGGATCAAAGCAGATCGGACGAAGCACTAGAAGCCGCAGTTTTCCGGCGCTTACTCGCCCACATGGATGAACGGACGGATGTGCAGAATATTGACCTGATGAATCTTGCAGGCTTTTGCCGCAATTGTTTGTCTAAGTGGTACGTGGCCGCGGCGGAAGAACGCGGGATCGACGTTGATTACGAGTCAGCTCGTGAGATCGTCTACGGTATGTCGTACTCGGACTGGAAGAAAAAATTTCAAACCGAGGCCCAACCGCAACAAATAGCCCAATTCGAAGAAGAAAACCGTCAACCGTCGTGAGAAACGATGTGTTCGAATACCAGGTACGCCGTTGATGACTAAATGGAGTGTCGCAACGGCGGCGTTTGTTCGGTGACCGAACGTTTCAATAAATTCTGGAGTGAGTGGCGAAGCTTTGTTGTTTTCGTGGTCGTCATGCTCATTTTCCGGTCGGCAATAGCTGATTGGAATCAGGTGCCTTCCGGCAGCATGAAACCCTCGATCCTGCCTGGAGATAGGATCGTCGTTGACAAACTGGCGTACGACCTTGCCGTTCCTTTCACGTGGGTGCGAATTTTTCGGTGGGGCGAGCCAAAGCGCGGAGACGTCGTCACGTTCGATAATCCTCAAGATGAGCGGCTCTTTGTTAAACGCGTGATTGGAGTCCCCGGTGATGTGGTTGAACTGCGTAGGAACCGGCTTTTTGTTAACGGTGACAAGGCTAGTTATGAGCCCCTCGCGCCCGATGAAATTGCCGAGCTCCCGATTCCGAATGCGAGCGCCCACCGCTTTTTTCGGGAGACCGTTTTGGGCGACTCCCGCGTGATTATGGTGAACCGTCGAGCCACGGGGACCTACTCGACGTTTCTGCCACAAGAAATTCCAGTCGGGTACTACCTGATGCTCGGTGACAATCGTGACAACAGCAGCGATTCGAGAAGGATCGGACTGATTACGCGCGAACGTATCATGGGTCGGGCGCACGCTGTCGCATTTTCAGTAGATCTCGACAAGTATTACTTACCCAGGTTGACTCGATTCTTTACGGATCTTCCTTGATTATTTTGTGCGCTCCTAGATTTGCGTCGAAGAACTCGTCTAAACACCACGACGAGGGCAGCCAACATCATGCATCCAAGGACAACAAGGGCGCTAGATAACAAGAATTCGAGCAGTCGATCTAAATCGAGCTCAAATTCGTTGGCCAGCCAGACGATACCAATGATCGTAGTGAAGCTGCCGAGCAGAGCGGTCCGTATCAGGCTTCGTTTCATTTAGCGTCGCTGGTTAAGTCGGACGCATTCTCTGTCACCGACGCGTCGACCGGTAATTGGATCGACCAACAGAGAGCCCTGTTCACCGTTGAACTCAATTGTCCAGAAACCTCGCGGATGCATAAACCGGGCGGCAACATTCATCAAGCAAGCCCGATATCCGAGGCAGTTCGCACGATGCCGTCGCGGTATGTAGTCTGGATCGAACAGGGGTCGCGACGCAGACAGCGGCTTTAACGTTGCACGATGTCAAGCAATTCAACCTCAAACACCAAGGTTTCGTCGGGGCCGATGTGCGCCCCGACCCTGCGAGATCCGTAGGCTAAGTTCGAGGGTACGTAGAGCATCCATTTCGATCCGACGGGCATCAATTGAAGAGCTTCGGTCCAGCCCCGAATAACCCCATCAACCGGAAATTGTGCTGGCGACTGCCGTGCTCGAGAACTGTCAAAGACGGTACCGTCAATCAAAGTCCCCACGTAGTGCGTACTGACGGTATCTCTTGGTCCTGGGCGGGCACCAGGGCCTTGCACCAGAACTTTGTATTGGAGGCCGGAGTTCGTCGTTATTACGCCAGGGAGCGTCTTGTTTTTGTCGAGAAACGCTTCTCCACTCATTGACTCGGGCAATCGCTGAGTTGCATTAACGGTTTCGTCGCTATCATTCGGAGACGTCGATTCGGAGCTAACGCTGGGTGCACAGGCACACAGAAACATAGCCCAGACTAAGCTAGCGGTGGCCAGTACTTTTCGACCGTGGTGACGCTCCGTTTGCATGAGTGGTCCTTGTTACGACGAAACCGCATTATTCCGCGCCTCGGGAAAATGTGCCATTCCTCGTGTAATTCGCCAGATCCACGGCGGGGTTACATTCCGGTCGCTCCGTGCGACACTCGTTGGAGCCATCCGCCCCAGCTGCAAATGTCCGGGCCGGCAGGTAGACGCGAAACGAGTTATCACGATGAGCTGGTGTGTAGGGGACTGAACGCAGTATGGGCAATCGGAAAAAACTAGCTGCAGGGCCACTTGCGGTCCTAGCTCTGATCGTTTCCGTTGTTGTTTGCGCACAAGAAGGACAAGTCGGGTTCAACGAAAGTCATGCTCGAGACCTCGAGCCGCTCGCGATCCATCCACGTACGAGCCTCACCATTGTGGATCAAATTCGACACAACCACTTTATCAAAAAGCCACTAGACGACTCGGCGTCGAGCGAAATATTTGATAAGTACGTCAATACGTTGGATCCGGGACACGCATACTTACTCCAACCCGATCTCGACTCACTGAACAAGTACAGATATCGGCTTGACGAAGCGTTGAAGCATGGTGACTTGAAACCCGCCTTTGCTATTTACAATACCTTTCATGCGCGCCTTCTGAAACGCCTCGATGCGCTCATAGTCGGTCTTGAAGACGGGGTCGACAAAATTGACTTCGATGCCGACGAGAAGCTTCAGATAGATCGCGAGACTGCCCCATGGTCTGAGACTGAGGCCGCGAACGATGCCCTTTGGGAGCGTCGTATTAAAGCATCGATCCTTAGTATGAAACTTAATGAGAGAGATCTTGGCGACATTCAGGACCTGCTACTTAAACGCTACAGGAATCGACTGAAACAGGCTCGACAAACTCGATCAGAAGACGCGTTTCAGCTGTACATTAACGCATTTGCTTCCACGTACGATCCGCATACTCAATATCTTTCTCCTCGGTCATCTGAGAACTTCAATATGAGTATGTCGCTCTCGTTGCAGGGGATTGGTGCTGTATTGCGAACGGAAGACGATTACACCTCAGTGGTAAGGCTCGTGACCGCAGGACCAGCGGATAAAGCAGGCGAATTAAGGCCGTCGGACCGAATCGTGTCTGTTGGGCAGGGCGAACGCGGCAAACTCATCGACGTTGTGGGTTGGCGCCTTGATGATGTCGTTGAATTGATTCGAGGTCCAAAAGGCACGATTGTCCGACTCGAACTCGTCGATAACTCCGGCGATGAAGAATCCAGTCGGGTGATTCGGATTAAGCGAGATACCGTGAAACTAGAAGAGCAAGCCGCGCAAAAAAAAGTATTTACGCTTGAGAGTGAGTTGGGAGACGTGCGGATCGGTGTCTTGGAGATCCCAACTTTCTATGTTGACTTTAATGCGGTGCGACGTGGCGAGAAGAATTTCAGAAGCACGACACGTGACGTGAGCCGGCTCATTGAGGAGTTGAAGGTCGAGGGCGTTGACGGCCTAGTGGTGGATTTACGAAGCAACGGAGGAGGTTCGCTGCAGGAAGCCCAGTCGCTGACGGGGTTATTTATTCGAAAGGGTCCCACGGTTCAAGTAAGAAAAGCGCGCCGGCCCAACGCAAGAGTCTACCGTGACGAGGACGGACGAACGGCGTGGGATGGCCCACTGGCGGTGCTGGTCAATCGACTTTCCGCGTCTGCCTCTGAAATTTTTGCTGGAGCGATTCAAGACTACCAACGGGGTTTGGTGATCGGCACCCAGACGTTCGGCAAGGGAACGGTTCAGACGTTGGTTCCTTTGAACCGCGGTCAACTGAAAATTACGGAAGCAAAATTCTATCGGGTGTCGGGGGACAGCACTCAACATCAGGGCATTGTCCCTGACATCTCGTACCCGGACGTATTCGGCATCGACAACATCGGTGAGAGCACGCTGGAAGATGCGCTTGCCTGGGATACGATCAAGCCCGCTGCTTATCGCGAGACGAATAACGTCCAACCCTATCTGGAGCGACTCAGGGTGAACCACGAACGAAGGGTCGCGCAAGATCCTGATTTTGCGTATCTCCGTTCCTTGTCTAATTGGAGGAGAGAGAAGCGTGCTGAAACACATATATCGCTCAATCAAACGACCCGGGTCATTGAAAAAGAAGCCGACGATGTGTGGCGGCTTGACCTAGAAAACGCGCTCCTAATTGCCAAAGGAGAGGACCCGGTAACGAGTCTCAAGGATCTTGAGGCGCGGCGAGCGCGACGAGAATCAGAGAAGAATTCCGACTCGGACGACACCCCCGACCCGCTGATCATGGAAACAGGTCACATTTTAAGGGATTACATCAATTTGTCTGGGGTCAGTAGCCAGACAGCGCAGGCGTCGAACTGAGCGAAAGGGCTGCCGAGATCCTGCCCATTCAAATGTTTAGCTCAGGGGCAGTTCTAACGATCGCTGTCTGATCGCGTCAACGAGCGTTTGCTCAAGCATCTCAATCGATAGCGTTTCTTGCTTTTCGATCCCGTAACGCCGAAGTGTCACGGTGCTATTTTGCGCTTCTCGTTCGCCCACCACGACCAGGTTGGGGATTTTTTGGGTCGTGCCGTCGCGGATTTTCTTGGAAACTGTGTCGCTGTCGGAACCAAGCTCGGCCCTTATGAAATGTGCTCGGAGTCTGTCGACGATTTGTTGTCCGTACTCGGTGAACTGATTCGATACGGTCAATACACGGACTTGCACTGGCGCAAGCCATGTCGGGAACGCGCCCGCAAAGTGTTCGATCAGGAACGCGACAAAGCGTTCGTGTGTGGAAAAGGGTGCGCGGTGTATACAGTACGGCACATGATCTGCTCCGTCGGATCCGACATAGTGAAGCCCTAATCGGCGGGGTACCGCAAAGTCAAGTTGAACGGTACTGACGGATTCATCGCGACCTGTAACCGTATGGAATTGCATGTCGATCTTTGGTCCGTAGAACGCTGCTTCTCCAGGTCCGTCAACATATTCCACTTCCATTTCGTTCAAAAGTTCGGCAATGAGCCGTTCGCAGGTTTCCCATGACTCGGGATCGTCAACGTATTTATCTTTGCCTTTCGGGTCGTGTGGGTCCCAGCGGGAAAGCCGAAGGTAATAATTGTCCAGGCCGAGAATAGCGTAGGCTTCGTCGTGCAACGCCATCACGTTTCTGAACTCGGACTTAATTTGATCCTCGGTACAGTAGATGTGGGCGTCGTTCATACTCATCCCACGTACGCGCATAAGTCCACCAACCGCACCCGATTCCTCGAATCGATACACCTGGCCGTATTCCGCGAGGCGCAGGGGGAGGTCCCGATAGCTACGTGGTTCCGACGAAAAAATCTTGTGGTGATGCGGACAATTCATGGGTTTTAGGACATAAGCTTCTTTGATCCGTTCCCCGTCGGCGCCTTCTTCCGTCAGTTCCATCGGCGGGTACATGCCGTCTGCGTAGTAAGGTAAATGACCGGTCTGATAGAAAAGGTCGCGACGCGCGATATGTGGCGTGGCGACGCGCTGATAGTTTGCTTTGAATTCGAGTTCCTTGGCTAGCTTTTCGAGTTCGTCGCGAATGACTGTGCCATTGGGTAGCCATAGCGGCAGTCCACGCCCAATATCATTATCTATGGCGTAAATGTTGAGTTCCCGGCCAAGTTTCTTGTGGTCCCGTAGCAATGCTTGTTCGTATTCGTCGACACGGAGGTCGAGGGTCGCCTTATCACTGAACGCCCACGCGTAAATGCGAGTCATCATCACGTTATCCGAGTCACCACGCCAATACGCGCCGGCAACGCTGCGGAGCTTAAAACCGTCGCGTGGAATATCACGCGTTGTGTCCACATGGGGCCCTTCGCACATATCGAGGAATGGTCCGTTGCGGTAGAACGAAAGTTCTGAAACATCGTTGCGGTCCAAGAGTTCGAGCGCGTATTCACGCTTGTACGGCTCATTCATTTCGCTGAGCCTATTGAGGGCGTCATCGCGGGATAGCTCTTCGCGATAGAACCGTTGGCCTTTTTTGATGATGCGACGCATAGCCTGTTCGAGTTTGGGAAAATCCTCGTCTGTGATGGGCTCCGAGAGGATGAAATCGTAGAAAAAGCCGTCCTTGATGGGGGGGCCGAATCCGAGCGTTGAACCGGGACGAATTTCGACGACGGCTTGCGCCAACACGTGCGCGAGACTGTGTCGAATGCGGTCTAAAGCATCATCCATTTCGTCGACTTTCGTCGGTTCGCCCTGGTGCTCGAGTCCCATAGGTATCTCCTGATGCAAGACGCCGGCTCGCTAGTCTCCGCATGTCAGTATAAGAGATCCGGTGAAATACGCCGTTCTTGCCATAAAGCGGCTCGTCGACGCGGCATGTCGGTCAGTCCTACGCCACGGTAATTGGTCGCGGCGTAATCATAGAGACCGGGAGTCCGAATGCAAGGAATTCGGATTCGCTGATGGAAGTGTAAGGCGTTGCTATTCCATATCTTCGATCGCACACTGGCGCGGCTATGGCGAAGGCAAACGTTGAACATAACAAGCTGAGCAAGAAGTTGAGGCGTTTGGTCGGGCGAGCCGTGGTTGACCACTCCATGATTGAGGAAGGCGATCGTGTGATGGTCTGTCTCTCTGGCGGAAAGGATTCGTACACGTTGCTGGATGTGTTGCGATCCTTACAGCGCAACGCGCCCGTTCGGTTCACATTATTTGCGTTGAACCTGGATCAGAAACAGCCCGGGTTCCCCTCCAACGTACTGCCCGGTTACCTCGATGAGCTGGACGTCGAATACCATATTGTCGAGGAGGATACCTATTCCATCGTCAAGGATCTGACGCCTGATGGTAAAACCTATTGTCCGATTTGTTCGCGACTTCGGCGGGGTATTCTCTACAACCGAGCGAACGCATTAGGTGCGACAAAAATCGCCTTAGGGCACCACCTCGATGACGCGGTCGAAACCCTTTTCCTCAATATGTTTTTCGGCGGCAAAATGAAATCAATGCCTCCCAAACTCCTATCTGATGATGGTGCACATGTCGTGATTCGCCCCTTGTACTACGTCCGTGAACGTGACATTGCCCGCTTCAGCAGTTTCCAGCAACATCCCATTATTCCGTGCAATCTTTGCGGTTCGCAGGAAAACATGCAGCGACAGATCATCAAAGAGATGTGCGTTCGGTGGGATGAGATTCAGCCAGGTCGCGTCGAAAATATTGCCCGCGCCATGCAAAACCTAGTGCCTTCTCATCTGGCCGACCCCAATCTATTCGACTTTGCCGATCTCAAGCAACAATTGCGATTGCTGCCTTTAGCCGAGCGGACGGCGAGCGGTACTAGATGATCGAAATACCCCATCAAGCGCTCTCTGACGACGCGCTATGGGGAGTCATCGATGAGTACATCACTCGGGAAAGTGGCGTGATGGATGGGACGCTTGAATCAAAACGTACAGAGATTCTGCGGCAACTCGAAGAGGGTAGGGCCATTATCACGTACGATTCCAAGCTTGGAAGTACGCAACTAATCGCGCGAAACGGGCCCGAGCGTTGATCTCAACTTTGGTTTCGAATTTGTATCGGATCAACGCGAGTCATTATGCACGCAGGTGCGTTGTCGTCCGCCGAAAACTGAGTTGGAGATTGAGGTGATGAAGATTCTGCGTCGACTATTGATTGGTCTTGGGGTCGTCCTGGCATTGTTACTGCTGGCAATCTGGATCGTTCTGCCCCCCGTGAACGTTCCGCTCTCTATGTTAGGTAATTTCTTTCCAGACTACATTGACCCACCGAGGGTGGACGACGCCATCGTGTCCGCGCGGCTAAAAGTCCCCAATGGCTATCAAGTAACTTTGTTTGCGGTGGGCGTTAAAGATGCGCGCGTTCTCCGAGTAACGGACGCGGATGACCTACTTGTTGCATCGCCTGGGACCGGTCGGGTTCTGATTCTTTACTCGGATGGTAGCGGCGACGGCCGGTCGGACGGTTACGATGTCGTTTTGGAAGGTTTGAATGGTCCTAATGGGTTGGATCTTTACGATGGGTTCCTCTACGTCGCAGAGGAGCACGGGATAGGTCGGATCCCCTTTGACGGTCGGCAAACATCGGGAGAATACGAGCTTTTAGTGCAGGGTCTTCCCGCCGGCGGCAATCATTGGAAAAAAACGCTACGGATTGGACCCGACGGCTTAATGTACGTTGCGGTCGGATCAAGCTGCAATGTTTGCGAAGAGAACGATGTCCGCCGCGGGACAATATTGCGGTATCAGCTCGACGGTTCGGGTGAGAAGCTCTTTGCAACGGGGCTTAGGAATTCAGCGGGATTCGATTGGTCGCCCGAGGATGGGCAACTTTACGCGACAGACAATGGAAGAGATCTGCTCGGCGACAACTACCCCCCGTGTGAACTTAATCGCATTCGAGCTGGGGGCTTTTACGGTTGGCCCTATGCGAATGGAGATCGCGTCCAAGACCCGGATCTTGGGAGCGGCAAGGAAATGGTAATAGCTGCCTCGATACCGCCAGTCTTCGATTTTCCTGCGCACAACGCGCCGCTAGGAATCGTATTTTTGCGGTCACCCATCCATCGTTCTTATATGGCGGGCTCAGCTGTTGTAGCGTTGCATGGTTCGTGGAATCGGAGCAGTAAGGACGGGTATAAAGTCGTCTCTTTGCATTGGGATGCTAATGGGATTAGCGCCCAGGATTTCCTTACTGGGTTCCTGCTGGACGATGATGTGATCGGTCGGCCGGCTGAGGTTGCGGAGGATCGACATGGCAACATCTATGTCTCAGACGATTTCGCCAATGCCGTTTATCGAGTCTCTCGGACGGACTCAGCCCTTTAATTTACGTTTATGTAGACGCCATGAGGTTCTGGTGTGCCGTGAGCATGCAGGCATCCCTAATCGCGCAATAATCCTATGGTTCCAAAAAAAGGTTGTCGGATCTTTCCGTTGGCATGAATGTCCGAAGTCGAAGCCGACTTGTGCGCGACGACCGCTTTGGCCAAGGCCGGGCAATCCGGATTGCTACGGTAGGCGAGGGCGGTGTTGAGTCGGTCTTCTAACGGATCTCCAAGCGCGTGACCAAAATCGTCAGGAACTAAACAACCTGGAAGTGGTGTTCCGGACGAGGTTTCGTTGGTTGGAGAAAAGCCGTCGGTGTAGTCTCCGAACCCCTTTGCGTTGGTACTACGAAACTGGATTGAAAAATACGTGGTCCCGCAATTGTCGAAAGCGTAAAAACCGTAAGGTTTGCCGCATGTGGATGAACCGATTTGGATTACTTCGACATCGATGCCACTCAGACCATTGATGATGGACTCGCTGGCCGAACAGGTGCCTGGCCCCGTCAACACGAAAACTCGGTCAAGGTTAAGCGTGGGGAGAGCCGTTCCCGACGAAGCTGAAAACCCCAGCGCAGAAGTATGGAAAAGTTCTGGTTCAAGAGCTGCCCCCGTGATTGGATTGGTGGAAGGGTGTTTATCGTTGAACTGAATCTCGCTAAATACTTTTCCTTCGGCTTGTTCTGAACCAGCGATCATAAAAGCTAGTTCGTTCGCAATGTCGAGGTAACCCCCGCCGTTGTACCGAAGGTCGAGTACGAGATCGACGATTGCCGCGCCGACGAGCGATTCGACCGCTTCGATGAGTTCGAGTTCGGACGGTGCTAAATGCGCGTTGAATAACATATAACCGACATCGCCAGAATCTGTCGTGATCACTTTGACGTTTTGTACTGGATCTTGAGTGATCAAGGAGGATTCCATGGTGACGGAGCGCGGTTCAGTTGCGCCGAGGTCTCTAATCAAGAATTCGTGACTTTCCCCCGTCGTCGCTGGAAACAAACCGGCATTGAGTGTGTCGGTGTCCGTCCCATTCTCGACGTCGACTCCGTCGACTTCAACGATGATTGCTCCACGCGCTAGATTCACGTCGCTGGCTGTCGCAGGTGTGTTCGGTTCGGTAAAAGCGACCACAATTTCTCGGGGAGGCGAGGAAGACAAAATAGCCAGCTCCGCACCGTAACCCGCTGTGATTCCGGATTGAGAGAGCAGGCGCCACTCTTCCGTATCGTAGGTGAAGTGGTACTTGTCTTTGGGATTGCCTGACGCAGTGGTTTCGAAACTTTTCATCAAGTCAAAATATTCCGGCGTTGTGTAGTCATCGGGATCGAGATCCTCGATCTCGCGGTACCAGAGATATAGCTTATTGCTCCAGGAGCGTAACCAGTTGTTTTCGTCCGTCGTTGTGCCGACGGCGTCGAGATAAGCATTCCCAGTGCCCGGGTCTTCGCCGATTCGGGGATTCGCACAGAGGTAGCGAAAAGTTTCCGGCGCTTCAAATTCTCCCTCGACCCAACCTTCTGTGGACGATGTGCTCGATTCGAGTGTGGTGGTCGTGTTTTCGAGATTGGCGTTAACGCTGTTCGTGCTGGAACCTCCACAGCTGGTAAGCAATACCGTTGCGATGAGGGTCAAGATTCTGGTCCTCAGATGAGGCGTGCGCGTTAACCAGACGGATCGACGGAGCGACCGAACACTGATCAAACGCACTGAGGCTTTGGAATCACGGATCAATGCCGGTTTGGCGCGTTTCTTCATGGCAGGCCTTGTATATCGTATTTCCACGTTGGTCGCACCGAGAACAATCAGCGTTGCTGGCGAACGCACGCGGATCAAACCGCGATCGTGATAAGCAAAAGGAGCTTCTCAAAACCCTACAGATTGGATGTCGAACGTGCGTCTGACCACTATAATCGTCTTTAACGTATCTGCACCGAACCGCCTTTCTTTTGAATCAATCATTGATCGAAGTAAACGACCTAACTTGTACGGTTGCAGATGAGATTCTGTTCGACCGACTAGCCCTTACGGTCGCCTCCGGGGACGTCCTGGAACTGTGGGGTCCAAATGGCAGCGGCAAATCGACGCTGCTCCGGTGCTTGGCGGGACTGTTTGAAGCGGATGCTGGGGTCATAAAGTCCTCGGTTGGCTTGCTCTATATGGGTCATCGATCGGGCTTGAACCGATTACTCAGCCCGCTTGAAAACTTGCGTTGGTACGCTGGTATGCAGGAGAGGGACGTGGATCCTGAGACGCAGTTGTCCGCGATTCGATACGTGGGGTTGGATCGTTACAAAGATGAGCCATGCCACACGCTATCCGTAGGGCAAATGCGTCGAGCAGCGCTTGCAAGACTAGTTATATCCAAGTCGCGGCTCTGGTTGTTGGATGAGCCGCTGACCTCGCTCGACGTTGATGGGGCGGCGTTATTGCGGAACCTCATAGAGAAGCTTCGGAGTAACGGTGGGGGGTGTATTTGTGCGACGCATGTCAAACTCGAACTCCCTCAGTCCAGGGTGCTTGAGCTCAGCGCCTGATGGGCAATTTTGAAGTTCAATTCCGTCGTGACCTTCTGATCGCTATTCGTGGGCGGACAGAGACCGCGAATCCGATCGCTTTCTTTGTGCTCGCCTTGTCTCTATTCGTCTTCGCGGTGGGCACGGACAGCGAAACACTGCCCCGAGTAGCGCCAGGAGTTGTTTGGGTCGTTGCTCTTTTTGCCGCGATGCTGTCGACGGAAAATCTCTTTCATCGTGATTATGACGACGGCAGCTTGGAACTGATGCTGTTGCACGATCGCCCGCTATTCATAGGAGTAATGGGTAAACTTCTGGCGCATTGGTGTGTGAGTGGGCTACCCGTCGCGATCCTATCGCCGCTTGCCGCTATATTTATTAACGCTCCGTCAGAGGTCGTCGCGATTCTCGCTGGTACGCTGTTGCTTGGTACGCCGGTGCTAACTTTGATCGGTGGTATTGGAGCGGCGTTGACAGCTGGGCTTGGTCGGGGGGGATTGCTTTTGGCGGTGATGGTGATGCCTCTCTATATTCCCGTTTTGATTTTTGGTTCTGGCGCGTGTTATCGGGTATTAGATGGTGCTCCAGCCACCGGACCGGCTCTCTGGCTGACGGCCTTGCTTGTCGGATCGATTACACTGGCGCCGTTTGCGATCGGCGCGGCGCTCCGGGCCAGTCAGGAATATTGATATGGGCTCTATAAAAGACGCTTTCCACCGTATGGGCTCTCCCCGTTTTTTTTATCTTGGTTCTTCTTTGTGGGTCCGCGGTTTATACGTTGGTGGAATTGTGAGCTTAGTCATCGGAAGTTTCTGGGGCTTAGTGCTAGCGCCTCCGGATAAATACCAGGGTGATAGTTTTAGGATCATGTACATGCATGTCCCCAGCGCGCACTTGGCCGAGATGGTTTATTTCGCGTGCGCCGTGGCGGGATTTGTCTATGTCGTTTGGCGTATGAAGATGGCGGATGTTTTCATCGCAGCGGCGGCACCTGTTGGTGCAATCTTAACGTCGCTATCGCTTGTGAGCGGTATTTTATGGGGTATGCCGACGTGGGGTACTGGCTGGGTGTGGGATATGCGAACGACATCAGTACTGGTCCTTCTGTTCCTGTTTTTTGGGCTTATCGCATTACGCCAAGCGATTCCACGGCTGGATCGAGCTGCGTATTCCGTCGCAATACTTGCCCTCGTCGGCGTCGTTAACATCCCTATCATCAAGTATTCGGTTGTATGGTTTACAACATTGCACCAACCAGCGAGCATCACGTTTGTCAATGAACCGACGATTGAGACCAGCATGTTGTGGCCTCTCCTTGTTAACTCCATTGGTTTGTATATTTTCGTTGCAGGTGTGATTTTGGCGGCGATGCGAGTGGAAGTCCTTAAACGTGAGCAGGCGACGGAATGGGTCCGTACCATCACGAGGAGTATGCAACGTTGATCGACTTCTTTACCTGGGCCGCTATGGGCGGTCACGGTCTGTACGTTTGGAGCGTGTACGGAATAAGTATTGTGGCACTTGTTGTGCTTGGCGCATGGCCGTTACGTGCAGAAAAAAAGTTGTTAGTGCGAGCAACGGAACGCACCGATCTGGAGGGTGGTTCGTAATGAGCCCGCTTCGTAAACAGCGTTTGGCTGCCGTTCTGTTCATACTTTTCGGTAGTGGGCTGACGATAGGGGTGGTGTTGTTTGCGTTGCAAGAGAACGTAGATCTCTTTTACGAGCCGCAAAAGGTTGTGGGTGGAGACGCCCCAATCGCTAAACGCATTCGCGCCGGCGGCATGGTGGAAAAGGATAGTCTTGTATACGAGCCCGAAGGCCTCGGTGTCTCTTTCGTGTTATCCGATCTTCGTGGATCGAGGTTCGAAGTTAGATACAAGGGGTTGCTGCCTGGTCTCTTTCGAGAAGGGCAAGGCGTTCTTGTGGTTGGGCAACTCGATACGAGCCGCGTCTTCTACGCAAAGGAAGTACTCGCCAAGCATGATGAAAATTACATGCCGCCGGAATTAGTGGGTATGGGGTCAGAATCTTGACGACCTCGACGTCGGACGTTCTGACGGCAAAGTACGAGAGTCTCGATGCCACGTTGGGGACGCTTTGGGGCGCAGGACCCGAGATAGGACATCTTGCGGCCATCATCGGCCTTGTTGCCGCGATCGTTCTGAGTGTTCTCGGTCATGTGGGTGCGGCGACGAGACGGCGAAGTTGGGTAGAAAACAGTGGCTCGTTTGCAGTTCTGCAACTTATAACGCTCGTGGTTGCATTCGTCTTGTTGGTCCACGCTTTTCTCAAAGACGATTACTCAGTTGTTTACGTCGTCTCGAATTCGAATGCGCTGCTGCCTTGGTATTACAAGGTTAGTGCCGTTTGGGGGGCGCACGAGGGATCGTTTCTTTTATGGACTCTGATCATGGCTGGATGGACGTTTGCCGTGGCCATGATAGGTCGCCGTTTACCCTATCAAATCTATGGACGAGTTCTCGGGACGCTTGGGTTATTAAATACCGGCTTCCTGCTTTTCTTGCTCCAGACGAGTAATCCATTTCTGAGGCTCGTTCCGAATGTCCCGACGGTGGGTGCAGATTTGAATCCACTGCTGCAGGACTTTGGTTTAATCGTGCATCCGCCACTTTTGTACGCGGGCTACGTCGGCTTTTCGGTTGCTTTTGCTTTCGGCGTGGCGGGGTTAATTTCAGGACGGCTGGACGCGACTTGGGCCCGGTGGACAAGGCCCTGGACTAATGTTGCCTGGGCCTTTCTCACGGTGGGGATAACCTTGGGTAGCTGGTGGGCATACTATGAGCTCGGTTGGGGCGGATGGTGGTTTTGGGATCCGGTTGAAAACGCCTCGTTCATGCCGTGGCTCGCGGGGACCGCTCTCATTCACTCACTTGCCGTTACCGAAAAACGGAGTGCGTTTCGGAGTTGGACGGTGCTTCTCACTATATTGACCTTCTCTCTTTGCTTGTTGGGTGCGTTTATTGTGCGGTCCGGCGTACTAACGAGCGTGCATGCGTTTGCTGTGGACCCGGAGCGTGGGGTCTTTTTGCTCGTGTTGTTGGGAGTGACGGTCGGAGGTTCGTTGGCGCTTTATGCGATCAGGGTACCCGCGATTCGCGGCCGCATTGCGTACATGGGTCTTTCACGTGAGCTGTTCTTACTAATCAACAACGCGCTATTCG
Organism: uncultured Gammaproteobacteria bacterium; assembly: GCA_913030615.1. Lineage (GTDB taxonomy): Bacteria > Pseudomonadota > Gammaproteobacteria > Pseudomonadales > Azotimanducaceae > UBA11889. The sequence goes on from CAJWCW010000002.1 coordinate 15,322, forward strand.
TCGTTGCCGTTGCTGTTGTGCTCGTTGGTACGCTCTATCCGCTTGCTTACGAAGCGGTCACTGGCGGAGACAAGATTTCAGTTGGACCACCATACTTTAACCGTTTGTTTGTCCCTTTGATGGGCCTCTTAGCTGTGTTTTTAGCGCTGGTACCGGTGGCGCGTTGGAAGCGAACGCCGATTCGGTTATTCCGACAAGTTTGCTGGCTCTTGTTGGCCTCGATGTTGGTTGGCGCTGTATTTTTTGTTGTCGCGATCATGTCGGATCGCGTGTTGAATATTGGAAGCATAGTAGGTGTCGTAATCGCCGTTACACTCGCTCTCTGGTTACTTTTGAGTCACAGCGTTGACTTCATTCAGCGGAAAGGCGCTCGTCCGCTTGGATACCTAGGCATGTTATTGGCTCATATCGGTTTTGCTGTTGGCGCTGTGGGCGTGGCGACTACTAGTGTGTTTTCGCACGAAACGGAGGTTCGGTTGTCGCCAGGCGATACGGTTGAACTGAATGCACGGCAATACCATTTCGTTTCCGTAACCACCGTTAACGGTCCTAATTACATCGCTCAACGGGCGAAATTTGATGTAGGGGGAATCAGTCTTTATCCCGAAAAACGAAATTACTTGGCTCGCGATAGCGTGATGACAGAAGCGGGTATCGAACCAGGATTCTTCCAGGACTTATACATCGCATTAGGAGAGCCCCTACCAGACGGTTCGTGGGGGGTGCGGATTCAAGAGAAAGTGTTGGTTCGCTGGGTGTGGTGCGGTGGATTGTTGGTTTGCTTCGGAGGATTACTAGCGGTCATGGACGGTCGATATCGACGTTTGGCGTTGCGGCGGGACGGACTTGCCACGGCAGTCAAGGCGGCGTGAAACGGGCAGTTTTTTTTGCGCCGTTTATCGGCTTTATCGCGTTGGTCGCGATTCTTTATGCGGGGTTTCATCTAAACGATCCCTCCCACCTACCCTCGGCTCTGGTCGGGCAGCGTTTCCCGGGATTTGAGCTGCCTGAACTGACGTCGGGGAAGGTGTTGGGACACCAAACCTTGCTAGGAGAAATCCGACTGGTGAACGTGTGGGCGACCTGGTGTCCAACCTGTTTGCACGAACACACCACGCTGATGGACATAAGGAGGGCGACGGGATTGTCGATTGTAGGGATTAACTACCGCGACGACGGTGAGAAAGCGCGCCGTTGGCTGAGTCTTTACGGAGATCCTTACGATTTCACGATTGTGGACGCGAACGGTGATTTGGGTGTCGAACTAGGCGTGTATGGTGCGCCAGAGACATTTATCGTGGACGCTGACGGCATCATACGTTTTAGGCACGTCGGTGACGTGAACGATGGAAATTGGAATCGCGAGTTTTTGCCGATCTTGGATTCGTTGACCGATGGTTAGCTCGTTTCTCTCGGGGTTACTCGGAGTGTGGGTTATAGGGGTATCCACGATCGATGCCTTTGAGTTCGAGGACGAAGTTGAACGGCTTCGTTACAGCGGCCTGATCGCGGAATTCCGATGTCCTAAATGCCTTAACACTAACCTTTCGGGATCCGACGCGCCGGTTGCACGGGATTTGAGGCGCACGGTCTACCGATTGGTCGACGAGGGAATGACTGACGATCAAGTGCGTCGCTATTTACAGGCTCGATACGGAGATTTCGTGTTGTATGACCCGCCAGTTAGAGCAAATACGTGGATCCTGTGGTTTGGACCACCTTTCCTGCTGTTGGCAGGCATTTTGGTGCTCCGGAGAATTGGTAGCCGCATGACAAGGGTTTCGTTATCCGATGACGAGCGAGCCCGGTTGGAGGTTATCCGGAAACAATGATCGCGATCTATCTCGGCATGGGCGTTGCCTTGCTCGCGACATCCGCTTGGGTATTTTTTGGCGTTGCGTACTTTCGGCCCCGAGCTCGTTGGTTGGACGATGATGCGCGCAAAGCACTTTATCGGGATCGCTTGAACGAGATCGAGACAGAAGTGAAATCCCAGGTAATCGAAACCGTTGATTCGACGGAACTTACGGAAGAATTGGGGGTCGCCTTGTTAGAGGATCTCGAAGGCCAGGATGACGATGGTGATGACGGGAGTTCCCGCTTAGTTAGGTTGAGCCTCGCCTTTGTGGTCGTCGCAGCGTCCGTCGCCTTATATCTGCATTGGGGAGATCCGAGCGCCGTATCCATACGAAATGTCGGGTCGATGGTAACGAACACTAACTCGACGCGTGGCGAACTAAACGAGGCTGTAAGACGATTAAATGTCCGGGTAAAGAAACGTCCTCAAGACCGCACGAGCTGGTACTACCTGGCGCTTGCGTATTTTAAGGCCGAGCGGTTCTCGGATGCGACCAAGGCATTTGCTATGGTCCAAGCGCCGGGCGACGCACCGCTAATTGATGTGGAAGTGCATTGGGCGCAGGCGGCGTTCTTAGCTGCCGGTGGCATTCTCGATACCGATGCACTGCGGATCGTTGAGAGGATTCAAACGTATCGAACCGATCATCCGTCCGTACTCGAATTATTGACGTTAGATGCAGTTCAACGGCGTCTGCATGAGCGAGTGGTTAATTACAGTGATCGGGCGCTCCGACAAGAAATAGTTGGAGTACAGCGAGATTTTTTCGAACGGGCGCTTATTACTGCGAGGTCACAACTTAGTTCTGCACGACCATACCTGAACGTTGTTGTCGATGTGCGCACGATTCCAAAAGAGCTTTCCTGGCTCCTGGTATATGCGCGTTCGGAGAGCGCGGGACCGCCACTCGCTGTGGTCAAGAGACCGTTAGATGGTCGGGATTCCTTTAACGTCACGCTTGACGATGCAGTCAGCATGGACCCGTCGCGGCCTATTTCCTCTGTAAACCAGGTATACGTCGTTGCCCGGGCATCGGTTACGGGTGGCGCCAGCAGGCATCCGGGGGATATGGAGAGGCTAAGCGATATCTTGATACCGGATGGAGCGACCATCCGACTGTCATTTGCCGATGACGCGGATGTCGTTGAATCGAAATGAGTGTCACTGCGTGCGCATGGACGCACAAACTTGCGATTTGACGAGTGATTTATCGCCCCCCCGTGAACGCGTGACGAATCATCGCTAACGGGTCGTAGGTAGATATCTCTTAAAAGGTTTTCGTCACGTAAGCTGGCTGTTATATATTTTTAACAATTAGTTACGTATTTAAGTTGTTGAAATATATGTATTTCGGCTAAACTACGCTCTGCTGACTAACAGGCACAGTGTTTCATCACTGAATGCGACTTAAAGCGATAAAGCTTGCTGGTTTTAAATCCTTTGTCGATCCGACAACGGTCAGCCTCCCCGGAAAAACATGTGCCGTCGTCGGCCCGAACGGTTGCGGTAAGTCAAATATCATCGACGCAGTACGGTGGGTGATGGGGGAAAGTTCGGCCCGACAACTGCGGGGCGAGGCACTTACGGACGTTATTTTCAATGGCTCTAGTGCTCGGCAACCGACTGCGATGGCTAGTATCGAATTGTTATTCGACAACAGCGACGCGCGGATTGGTGGTGCCTACGCGTCGTATGGGGAGATAGCGATTCGTCGCGAAGTGGCGAGGGACGCGCAGTCCACTTATTACTTAAATGGTAGCCGGTGCCGTCGTCGCGACGTCATGGATATGTTTTTAGGTACCGGATTTGGCCCCCGGAGCTACTCGATCATCGAACAAGGCATGATTAGCCAGTTGGTGGAAGCCAAGCCGGAAGAGCTAAGAAATTATTTAGAAGAGGCGGCCGGGATTTCTAAATACAGGGAACGTCGCCGGGAAACGGAAAATCGGATCAAACGCACGGTCGAAAATCTTGATCGTTTAAACGACATTCGCGACGAACTTGACCGGCAACTAGCCCACTTAAAACGACAATCACGAAACGCCGAGAAGTACAGGCAATTTAGAGAAGAAGAGGGCACCACCACCGCGGCTTTGCATACGATCAGGCTGAGAGCTCTTGAGGCGGGTTTGGCCGTGCACGAGGAAAAATTGTCGGCGTTGGAACTCGAGAATGAACGCAATAGGACCGAGCTTCAGAGCCTTGATACGTCGCTTGAAAAAGCTAGAGCAGAGCAATCCGAGACCACGGACACGTTCAACGACACTCAGGGCAAGTACTACAAGTTGGGTACCGATATTGCACGTCTAGAGGAAGGCATACAGTTTAATCAAGAAAGAATTTCCCAGCTGGGCGAGGACCGCAAAGGGGTTGTTGTTCGACAGGCCGAAACCACGACTCAACTCGAGATGGATGACGCCGAGATCGTGTCTTTGCAGGAAGGTGTCCTAGCCAAGAAACCTGAACTAGAAGCGGTCGAGGTCGATTTTGAACGCGTGAGTTCGGAACTTACCGCCAATGAATCTTCGGTAATTGAGTTGCAAAGGTTGTGGGATGAATTTAGCGCGCGTGCGAGTGCAAATGACGCTGAAATCCACGTCCAGGAGAGCCGCGTCGAACATTTGGATCAAGTGCTCCTGCGGTTGCGCGCTCGGCGTGATCAGCTTGACACGGACCTTCCGGGCTCGGGCTCCGAGGCTTCCAGTCTCCGCGACCTAGCGGAGCAAGTGGAGCATGTGCAAGGAACAGTCAACGCGTTGGCGACCGATTTTGAGGCATGCATTGAGGCGTTACGGTTAGCTCGAGACAACGTTGTAGAAAGAGAACGTTCGCTGGAGGAAGCTCGTATTTCTGTTCAGGCTATGCGCCACGAACTTGCCTCGCTGTCTGCGCTCCAGGACGCCGCACGTGTTGGTGAGGGAACCGAAACAGATGAGTGGTTAGTCGGTCATGGTTTGTCTGAGGCGGCGCGGATACGTGATGATCTGAAGGTCACGGCTGGTTGGGAACGGGCCGTGGAGGTCGCTCTTGGCACGGATTTGATGGCTGTCAGTGTGGATGACATTACAACGTTTGCGGACAAGGTTACCGATCTCGCGGGTGGCGAGGTTACGTTGTACCAAGCGTCGTCTGTTGACGATCACTCGATCGGTGAACTGCGACCGTTGGCGGCATATGTTGAAGATACGGAAGCCTCTTTGGGTGGTCTTCTCGATGGAATTTTTGCCGCCGAGTCCATGGAAGACGCGGTATTGGCTCGAACCAAGTTGCGACCGGGGGAAAGCGTAATTTTAGCGAACGGCGTTTGGTTTGGTCGAGACTGGCTGCGTTTCCGACAAGTCGAAGAATCTGGACAAGGAGTTATCGAACGCGGTCATGCACTTGAGGTGCTGGAACACGAAGTCGAAGATGCTGAAGCCCGCCTTGCCGAGCTCCAAGAAGATCTCACGTTAATGAAGAACCAAGTTCAATCATTGGAAACGGAGCGCGATGGCTTGCAGACCCGGCAGGCCGAATTATCGAACAAGCTGTCGAGTGTCAAGACGGATCATGGCGTCAACCGGGTACGTGAGGAGGAAGCTGTGGCGCGCCGGACGCTCAACAAAACAGAACAACGCGAACTAGAAAGCCAAATTAAGCAGGAATCTACGAAGCTTGAGGAGACGCGGTTTAATTTGATCAACCTAGTGGCCGAGGCGGATCAACTGCGGGATGAACGTGACGAATTAACAAGATCGCGTGATCGGGGGATCGAGCAACTCGAATCGGCCCGTGGCGCGTCAAATTCCGTTAGAGATTCCTACCACACGCTTAGACTCGAATATCAGTCGCTCGAATCTTCCTTGCAGGCATGCGAGAACGCGCGTCGTCGATTGTTGACGCAACGTGGGGAACTCGACCAGCGGCTTCAGGACATCGATAACAGTTTGTCGGATAACGAACGGCCGTTGCCTACCCTCAAAAAGCAATTAGAGGTGGTTTTATCGGAACGCAAGAATATTGATGGGGAGCTCAGTTCGGTTCGTGATCGAATGGAAGTCATTGATGGCGAAATTACCATGCAACAGGCAAAGCGTGGGGATACAGATACTCGGATTGAAGAGACCCGGAGGCGATTGGAGGAATGTCGCATCGATCGTGAAGGCCTGGTGGTAAAACTCGAGAACGTGCGCCAACAACTAGACCAAACAGGGATAACTGCTGAGGACGCCTTGGTCGCCGTAACCCCAGAGGTTACGGAGGACGAGCTTGTTGCAGCGTTGGAACAAATTGGACGTCGGATAGATCGACTGGGCGCGATCAATCTAGCTGCGATCGAAGAATTTGAGGAACAATCGGAAAGGAAACAGTACCTAGATGAACAACATGCTGATCTTGAGGAAGCGCTTGATACTTTGAACGCAGCGATCAAACGCATAGATCGGGAAACAAGATCACGATTCAAGGCGACCTATGACGAAGTTAATGGTCACCTAAAAACTATATTTCCTAAAGTGTTCGGTGGAGGACATGCTCAGTTGGAGCTGACGGGGGAGGACCTGCTCGATACCGGCATCACACTCATGGCACGACCACCAGGTAAACGTAATGCCAACGTTCACTTGTTATCGGGAGGCGAAAAAGCAATGACGGCGGTGGCGCTGGTATTTGCAATATTTCAGCTGAATCCGAGTCCGGTGTGTCTTCTCGATGAGGTCGATGCACCGTTGGACGACGCCAATGTCGTTCGATTTGCCGATCTTATCGAAGAGATGTCGAGCGAAGTGCAGTTCGTGGTGATCACTCATAATAAGCTAACAATGGAAATGGCGGATCACCTTCTGGGCGTGACCATGAATGAACCGGGAGTGTCCCGGCTGGTCTCGGTGGATGTAGAACAAGCGGCGGAAATGGCCGTAGGTTAGCCCGGCAATAAATCGGGCCCGAGGTGCTCTAGTGGACATGAAGATCTTTATCCTGGTGTGTGGAGCCTTGCTCATTGCAACGGTGATCGTGCATGGGCTGTGGGTAGCCCAACGATCCCGGAAGAATCCGTTGAAAATGGAACTGGCCGAAAATGGTACGTCAATAGGGATCGATGAGATGGAGTTGCTGCGGGGCGAGCTGCCCAACGGCGGAGCACGGATTGCAGCGAGGAAGAGACCTACGCCAGCGTTGACGACAAAGCCTTTGCAGGAAAACGAAGTTTTGATCGAGGCCTCCGAAATCGTGGCTAAAGACGAGACCATGCTCGTCGACGAAGCTGTGGTTTCGAACGAGAGCCCCATTGTTGCGGAAGCAACGCCTTCTAGGCTTCGTAGAACTCGAAAGGAGGCTGGGCAGACGCCCGAAAAGACTCCGAGAGCGTCGGAGGGAAATGCGACCCTAGAATTAGACGATCGGGCGGATCTGGTTGTTGTGTCTGTGATGGATTCAAAGGGTGACCGTTGGAATGGATCAAAAGTCATCGAGGTACTTCTTCGGCATGGACTCAAGTATGGCGAAATGAATATTTTCCATCGTGCTGACGCGACGGGCGTTACGCAATTCAGCGTCGCGAACGCCGTTGAACCTGGATCTTTCGATCTCGCCGATATTAAGGAAATGGCAACGCCCGGCGTTACGATGTTTTTGAGAATACACGGGCCCAACGAACCGCTCAGTGCATATGACGACATGTTGGCCGTGGCGCGAGACGTGGCGGAGACGCTTGGCGGAGAACTAAGGGACGAGCACATGAATTTGATAACCAGTCAGGTCGTCGAACACTATCGCCAACAGATCATCGAATTCGCGCGGAAAAAGATGTTCGTGCGTGCATAGCAAGCGGTAGGTCATCGAGAAGAGGCAGGGGTGGTTGTAGTGGTCCGCCGAGTCGGTGCAGGCTACGCGAGATGATGGAACCAAAAAAAGAGATCGGGCAACTTCGGGAAGAGGTACGTTTCCACCTGCACCGATATCATGTGCTCGACGATCCCGAAATCCCGGATATCGAATTTGACGCATTGTTTGATCGACTCGTGCAGCTCGAACACGCGAATCCGGATCTGGTAGTTTCTGATTCGCCGACTCAACGCGTTGGTGCTGAACCATCAGCCGAATTCGACGAGGTGGTCCACAGCGCTCCAATGCTCTCATTGGACAAATGCGTATCGGGTGATGAAATTCAAGCGTGGCAGGATCGATGTGCCCGGATTCTAGGAGAAGATGTCTCTAGCTACGTTTGTGAACCGAAGATCGATGGCGTTGCCGTTAACTTACTTTACGAAGATGGTGTGCTGGTACGTGGCGCCACACGGGGTAACGGCGAAATTGGCGAGGATATTACGAGCAACGTCCGTACCATCGACCAGATCCCACTGCGTCTATTGGGCGATGACGTCCCTCGATCTATCGAAATCCGTGGCGAGATATACATGCCTCTTGCCGGATTTCATGCGTACAACGCTCGTGCGGTGAAGAATGGAGAAAAGCCTTTCGTCAATCCCCGAAATGGAGCAGCGGGCAGCCTCCGCCAGCTTGATCCTCGGGTAACCGCGCATCGGCCTCTGTCAATATTTTGTTACGCAATGGGACGCTGCAGCGACGATTTTCGGCCGCGTACGCACGCCGAGGTGTTGGCAGCGATAAGAAAATGGGGGTGTTGCGTCAACGAACACGTGGAAGTCGTCGAGGGTTTTAAGGCATGCATCACGTACATCGAACGAGTGGTCCAAGATCGTGTGTCTTTGGGTTACGAGATCGACGGGGTCGTGCTTAAGGCCAACGATTTTGCTGTGCAGGAGCGGCTAGGATCGGTGACGCGTAAACCACGATGGGCGATAGCGTTCAAGTATCCTGCGGAGGAAGTCTCGACGGTAATCACGGCTGTCGAATTCCAGGTCGGTCGGACTGGCGCAATTACACCAGTTGCAAAGCTCGAACCCGTCTTTGTGGGAGGTGTCACGGTTTCCAATGCAACATTACACAACATGGACGAGGTATCACGGCTGGATATTCGTCTGGGCGATACCGTGATCGTTCACAGGGCCGGCGACGTAATCCCTCAAGTTGTTAGTGTAGTGGAATCTCGACGTCCGCCAGGTGCGCGTCGAGTTCCCATACCAAGGAAATGCCCCGAATGCGGCACAGCTCTTGAAAAGATCGCCGACGAAGTCGTCGTTCGTTGTCCTGCGGGTATGACCTGTGTCGCGCAGCGGAAGGAGGCGATACAACACTTTGCTTCGCGATCGGCAATGGATATCGAGGGACTGGGGGAAAAATTGATCGACCAGTTAGTTGATCAAAATCTCGTTAAGAACACCGCTGACTTGTACCGGTTACGAGGAGAAGATTTGGTGGCGTTGGACCGCATGGGCACAAAGTCCGCAGAGAATCTCCTCAGATCGCTTAGCGAAAGTTGCGATACGACGTTGGCTCATTTCATCTATGCGCTAGGGATTCGGGAAGTGGGTGAAGCCACAGCCATTGCCTTAGCAGAGCGTTTTGGTGACCTTGAACCACTGATGGAAGCGACGCTAGATCTCTTGTACGAGGTTGAGGATGTTGGACCCACCGTAGCCGGCAATGTACTGAGTTTTTTTGAGGATCGGGAGAACCGAGAAATCGTTTCGGCGCTGGTGGCCGCAGGGGTACATTGGCCTATCGTTGAGGGGCGAGTGAGCCGCCCGTGTTTTGGTGAAACGTGGGTGCTCACGGGTACGCTTCAATCCATGTCACGCGACGAAGCGCGAACGCGACTGCGGAATTTGGGCGCAAAAGTTACGGGGTCTGTTTCTCCCAACACCACGCGCGTGGTAGCGGGGGACGATGCGGGGGCGAAACTCGCGCGTGCCGAGGTTCTCGAAATTCCGGTCCTGAGCGAAAAAGATTTCCTCACTTTTCTTGGCAGCCATGAAAGCGCTTAGGCACATCCTTTTGATCCTTGTGATCGGGGGCTGCGCTTCGACCCCGCCGGAAGATCCTGACGATGTCTGCAAAATTTTTGTCGAAAAACCGAAGTGGTACCGTGCCGTTGATGCGTCCTATAGATGGTGGGGGATCCAACCGTCAACGTTGATGGCTGTGACGCATAAGGAATCTTCGTATGTGCCCGACGCGCGGCCGCCACGTCGAAAATTTCTTATGATCTTCCCTGGAAGACGGCCTTCTAGTGCGTATGGGTATGCGCAAGCGACGGATGAAACTTGGAGCGATTATCTTCGGGATCGAGGCCGACGATTTGCCGACCGAGACGATTTTGACGATGCCGTGGATTTCATCGGTTGGTATCTGAATAGGGCATCCCGTGACTTGTCGATTCCTCGATCAAATGTCCAGCACCTTTATCTCGCTTATCACGAGGGCATGGCGGGGTACCGGCGAGGTGGGTGGAAAGGTAATCAGTGGCTCCGAAACGCAGCTGCGAGGGTGAGCGCAAAAGCAGCTATTTACGAGACGCAGCTCAAAACGTGTCGGTCGCGTTTGCCGAAGCGGCGTTGGTGGCGTCGTTAGATTTTCCTGCATACACGACGCGGTAAATAACGCCTTCCTGGTCGTCTGATATGAGGAGGCTTCCGTCTTTGGAAACGAGCACGTCGTTAGGACGCCCTGAGGCTTTTTGTCCATTGAGCCAGATATCGAGAAAAGGCTCGTACGTGAGCGTTTGATCCGCTTCGATCCGAATAACACTGACGCGGTAGCCGACCTTTTTGGTTCGGTTCCAGGAACCGTGTTCGGCGATGAAAAGTGCGTTCCGGTAGCTGGGAGGGAAGACTTCCTTGGTGTAGAAGTCCATACCGAGAACCGCGCTGTGCGCCTGGATCCGAACCTTAGGCGGGGTGAAGACACGGTCCCCGATTTCCTTACCAAATTTGGGATCTAGAACGACTCCAGCGTGTAGGAAAGGATAACCATAGTGCGCCCCCGGGTTCTCAACCACGTTGATTTCTTCATCAGGGACATCATCTCCCAGCATGTCGCGACCGTTATCAGAAAACCATAACTGGTGCGTTTTTGGATGCCAGGCCATGCCGACACTATTGCGGACGCCGCGGGCATAGAGTTCCGACGCACCCGTTCTCGGATCGACTCGTAAAATACTTGCGTATCTTTCATCCTCAGACAGGCAAATATTGCAAGGTGCGCCAACGGGAACGTACAAGTGGCGGTCCGGACCTACGCTGAGGTACTTCCAGCCGTGATGGCGTTTTTTGGGTAATTGGTCCGAGATGATCTGGGGTTGAGGTTTCTCACGAAAAGTCGTTTCGATGCTTGGGAAACGTAAGATTCGGTTGAGGGCGCCCACGTAGAGATCGCCGTCGAGAAGGGCGATTCCGCTGGGCATCGTCAGACCGGTTGCAAACGTAACAACTTCTGGGTCTGCGTCGGCCGTTGGCGGCGGAACGACGGCGTAAAGTTTGCCGGCACGACGTGTTCCAACAAATAAGAGACCGCTGGCGGTCTCAGCCATTTGGCGAGCATTGGGCACGTCGTTCGTTAGGATGGAAACTGTAAAGTCGGCGCTATTCGCAGCGATTTCTGTCGCGAGCAAGAGCCAGAAAAGGTACAAAACCACTTTCATGTAAACAGTGTACGGCCGCATGTTGGTGCACGCACTAAAAGATGAGATTCAGGACGCTTATCGATCCTGGCTGGACGCTCGCGGATTCAATCCGCGTCGGGGCCAACGGCAAATGATTGCCGATGTTGCGACAGGAATCACCGGCGACGATGGTCGAATTTGCGTGATCGAGGCGGGCACAGGAACGGGTAAAACCGCTGCGTACTGCCTAGCCGTAATTCCGGTGGCGCAAGCGGAAGGTAAGAAAATTGTTATCTCAACGGCGACCATTGCGTTGCAGGAACAAGTACTACTAAAGGATTTACCGGATCTTGCCGCTCACACGACGTTAGATTTCAGTTACGTCCTCGCTAAGGGGAGAAGTCGATACGTTTGCTTGAAAAGGCTTAACGAAGCGTTGGATATGGATGTGAGTATGGTAATTCCATTGTTCGAGGAACCTCGATCGAATGACGTAAAGATCTATGAGGCAATGGCAACAAAGTTTGAACGGGGAAACTGGGATGGTGAGTTGGAGTCGTGGGTGGATCCGATTGATCCGAAGAGTTGGGGCCGTTTAACGACGGATCACCGTGGGTGTGCGAACAATCGTTGCGACTACTTTCAGAGTTGTCCGTTTTTCCGAGCGAGGGGTGAAATTGACGACGCGGACATAATCGTGGCCAACCATGATTTGGTGCTGGCCGATTTGAACCTTGGGGGCGGCGTGATTCTTCCGCAGCCCGACGAGACCATCCTAGTGCTCGACGAAGCACATCATCTCCCGCAAAAAACGCAACAACATTTCACATTGTCGGCCCGGGTGGGCGCAACGGGCCGTTGGCTCGAACAGTTAAGTACGACGCTGGGAACGATGACACAGCATTTCGGTCGACCGCCTGAAATGCTCGCGATCGCCCAAAAACTTGCGGTGGATATGCCAGTGGTAGCGGGCCTGCTGACTGAATTGGAGCAGTTGATCGCGAGTCTTTCGTTTTCCACACAAAACGATGGAAAAGCGCTGTCCCGGTTTCCTCTAGGCCGCATACCCGAATCAATTGTTGAATTGAGCGAACCGCTGTCTCGATACTTTCTTGATCTTGGCGACCTACTTGATGCTGGCCATACGCATTTGCAGGAAGTTATGGACGGGAGTCGGAACTGGAAAAACACAGAGCAAGCAGAGGAATGGCTTCCCATCATCGGGTTTCATGTCAACCGTGCGTTGCAAACGCACAGCCTGTTTTCAGACTACGCTGGAGCTGAGTTGGGCAATCCGTTGCACGCGCGTTGGGTGTTTCGTCAGGAGACTGATGCAGGGCTAGATTTGGAGTGCTTATCGGCGCCATTGGATCCAGGCGGAATATTAAGAGAGATTCTCTGGCAAAAGTGCCACGCTGCCGTCTTAACTTCGGCGACTTTATGTACGATGGGTAGCTTCGAGCGTTTTCTTGAGCAAGTTGGTCTAGGTACCGACGTTCGAAATCGGCGTATCGAAAGTCCATTCGAATTTGGCCGAATCGCGACGCTTGCGATTCCCCACATGGACTCCGATCCACGCGATGTCGTGCTTCATACGGAAGAGCTGGGGCAAATGATGCCGCAGTTGCTGGAATCAGAAATCAGCGCCCTCGTCCTGTTTACCTCTTGGCGTCAGATGCAAGCGGTTATCGATGGGCTGGGGAGGTCTGTCCTTAACAATTGTCATATTCAGGGACAAGGATCCAAACAGAAACTCTTGACCGAGCACAAAGAGAAGATCGATGAAGGTGGCCCCAGTTATCTATTCGGCCTCGCGAGTTTTGCCGAAGGCGTCGATCTTCCCGACGACTATTGTCGGCACGTCATTATTGCAAAGCTTCCCTTTTCTGTGCCTGACGATCCCATCGACCAGGCGTTTGCCGAATGGCTAGTGTCCGAAGGGCGTAACCCCTTTGTTGAAGTGTCTGTGCCCGATGCGACTCTCAAGTTGATACAGGCCTGTGGCCGGCTCATAAGGCATGAAGAAGACGGTGGGCGGATTACAATATTGGACCGGAGACTCTTAACCCGTGCCTATGGCCGCTCGATCATTGAATCCCTGCCTCCCTATCGTCGAGTCGATGCGTAGCCTAAAGTCTTCAATGGATAATCGGCATTCAAAGGTTACGGTTGGTTCAGGTGGAGGGTACATGTCTCATTGCATTTGGGGCGTGGTGCTTTGAACGTGCTGGAAGAAGTTGATGGTTACCAGATCACGCAATGGGGTCTCGACTGTTATCGACACTTGGACCCCGGGGCCCCGCGAGACTTTCGTCAACTTGCTGCTTTGTTGGTCGACTATTGGATCGAAAAGGATTTTCGGCGAATTGGAATCGGCGGAGCCCAGGGCGCGGGCAAGAGCACGCTCTGTCGACTAATCGCGGCTGGGTTCGCGTATGCCGGCGAGAAGGTTGCCATACTGGGTATTGACGACTTTTATTTACCCGCTAATGAGCGTGGCCGGTTGGCGAAGGAGGTGCACCCGTTGATGGGTACCCGCGGGCCCCCGGGTACCCATGAGATTGAGGCATTACTCAAGACAATAGACGTGCTAACAGAAGGTGGTTCGACCGAGGTTCCCGTATTTGATAAGGCTAGGGACGATCGTGTGGGTAGCCGCCGTATCGATGGGCCCGTTAAACGGGTGGTTGTTGAAGGGTGGTGCGTCGGTGCCAGTCCGATACTTGGTGCGCCTGAAGACGCGCCTATCAATGAACTTGAACGAGATCACGATCCTCAAGGTGACTGGCGACGAAGCATCAACGATGGGCTTGAGACGACGTATCGTGATCTCGTGAATCGTTTCGACCAGCTTCTGTACATTAAAGTACCTCATATGATCGCCGTTCGAAGGTGGCGCTTGGCGCAAGAACAATCGTTGCCAGCTACTATGCGAAAAGGTGTTGCCGAGATCGATCGATTCGTCGCGCATTACGAACGATTGACGCTGTGGATGATGGAAGACCTACCCTCGAGAGCGGACCTCGTCGTGCATCTAGGTGAAAACCATGAAGTCACTTCCGTGGTGTTTTGTTAGGTTGAGACTCTCGCTGCCGAGGGCCACAGTTGATCGAAAAGGACTCGAGTGAAGGCCCTACGTCGTCAAAAGGCGTTTAACAACAATTCGTGAATTGATCCGACTCCACCGGTAGTAGATCCGATCAGAAAGTCGCTAGGTCGACATTGTCCAAACGATCGCCGTAACACGCATTGCTCAACATCCAATAGTTTTCAGCACTTCGATATCTCTGTAGACGCCTGACACGCCATACCTCACAAAGAGCTATGCGTACCGTCACAAAGTGGCGCGCCGGCGGTTCGTTTGCAGCCGCAAAAGTACAGCGTTCGGTCTTTATCTGCTTCGTATGCGACGGGCGTGAACTCCGTGTCGCTATGCGAGCCGTCGCAGAAAGGTTGGGTTTCGCTCTTTCCGCACGCGCACCAAAAGTACTTTTTACCGGCTGTCACGTCGACAGGGAACGGTGCTTTTTGTGCAATATTCGGTTCGGCCATGGCTTATTCCTAGTCTTGTTGCGATAGGTTGCACGCCGTCGTCTTCTCCAATACGTCGTCGCGCGAGAATTGAGTTTGTTCATGGTGCCTGACAGTCTCGCGTTTTCCAACGCGCCCGACTACCATCGACGGCTATCGTGGTCTAACTCAACGAGGTTAGAGGCAAGAGTGGCTCGCTGGGATCGGGAAGATACAGCAACAATTCCGCAGTGGTTTTGGGACGCAATTGACGTTGAATCCCGGCAAGCCACGGTGGAAATCGATGATTGCGACGTGTTCTATCAAGAGTGGGGAGATAGTTCCAAGCCGGGTGTGTTGCTTATTCATGGGATGAATGCACATTCACGATGGTGGGATTTTATTGCGCCGCTGTTGCTTGACCGGTTTCACGTTGGAGCGATGGATTTGACCGGGATGGGAGACTCCGATTACCGCTACAGTTATGACGCGGAAACCTACGCACAAGAAATTGTTGGGGTTTGTGATGCTATTGGTTTTGACTCGGATGTGACGGTAGTTGGTCACAGCTTCGGCGGTGTCATGGCGACCAAAGCGATGGACCTTTACCAAAATCGATTTGGGGCCTTAGTTCTGGTTGATTCAGGAATTCGCCATCCGGACGAACCTATCCCCGATCGGCCTCAGATGGGTGGTGATCGGGCGAAAGCCTATCCGGATAAAGAGACAGCGGAAGCACGTTTTCGTCTTTACCCACCGCAGCCATGCGCGAATGAGTTTGTGTTGAAGTACATCGCGAAACAGTCGCTGATGCGAATTGATGGCGGTGGTTGGGCGTGGAAATTTGATGAAGATCTACCTGGTACTTTGAAGGGTGGAGAGCGATATCCAGAGGAATACGCCGGTTTATCGCTCCCCGTTGGAATCATCTATGGATCTGACAGCGAACTTTTTTCCAAGGAAACACTCGAGTACATGCTCTCACTCATTCCAGTTGATGTGGAAGTATGTGCAATTGAAGACGCACAGCACCACGTGTTTTTGGATCAACCGCTAAAGTTCGCCCATGAATTGGGTGACATGATCGTACGACTGCGGGCCCATTGAGGTGATCGATTTTATACGTTGAGCTCTTTGTTGATGGAGGTATTTCTCGTTAGTCCCATGACAAAGCCCCACCAGTCTGATATTCGGTAACTCTTGTTTCAAAAAAGTTTTTTTCCTTTTTCAGGTCCATGATTTCGGACATCCAAGGGAATGGATTTTTCACAGCCTGAAAGCGTTCGGGCAATCCAATTTGAGCGAGCCGACGGTTGGCAATGAACTGTAAGTATTCCGCCATCATGTTGCCATTCATCCCGAGAATGCCGCGGGGCATCGTATCGAGTGCGTATTGAGTTTCTAGCTCGGTCCCCTCCAATATCATCTGAGCCGCTAACTCTTGCATTGACGAATCCCACAATTGTGGGTTTTCAAGTTTGATCTGATTAATCACGTCGATCCCAAAGTTTACGTGCATCGATTCATCACGAAGAATGTATTGGAACTGTTCGGAGGTGCCGGTCATTTTGTTGCGTCGCCCCATCGAAAGGATCTGTGAGAAACCGCAGTAAAAGAAAATGCCTTCGAGAACGCAGTAATAAGCAATGAGGTTCTTGAGCAAGGCTTGATTGTCTTCTTGGGTGCCGGTAGTGAATTGAGGATCGGAAAGCTCTTGGGTGTATTTAAGTGCCCAAGACGCTTTGCGTGCGACCGACGGCACCTCGTGGTACATGTTGAATATCTCGCCTTCATCCATTCCTAACGATTCGATGCAGTACTGATACGCGTGGGTGTGTATTGCCTCTTCGAAGGCCTGTCGGAGCAGATATTGTCGACACTCCGGGTTGGTGATTAGCCGATAAATGGCAAGTACTAAATTATTGGCCACGAGCGAATCTGCCGTCGAAAAGAATCCCAGACTTCTTTTAATGACAATTCGTTCGTCTTCACTCAGGCCATCCTCAGATTTCCATAGCGCGACATCTGCCGTCATATTGACTTCTTGGGGCATCCAGTGATTCGCGCATCCATCGAGATATTTTTGCCACGCCCAGTCATATTTGAAAGGTACGAGTTGGTTAAGATCGGCGCGGCAGTTGATCATCCGTTTCTGATCGACAGTGACTCGCTCGGTATTTTCTTGATGAATAGTCGGCGCGATGTCGTCGTTCGATGTGTCAGGACGAACCAAGTCACTTGACCGGGACTCGTTTGGCGCGGGCATCGTTCTGGCATCGATTTCGGTGGTGAGTGCCTCGGCAGAATCGTTGGCGTTTTGGTCTGGTCGTAATATTTCAGGGTTGTCGAATTGTTCGACGAGCGGAACAGGCGATGTGCCAACATTGTGGTTGGTAACGCCGTCTTCGCTATATTCATCCCAACTGAGCATGTAAGGACCTCCTATTGGCAGGCTTCGCAATCCGGATCATCGATTGTGCACGCTTGCGGCACTTCGGCAGGTTCGCCCATCGGCTCACCTTGGTGTATTCCGGTAGCAGAAGAGTTGTCTGAAGCAACTGCGTTAAGCGTGCCGTCACCGATCACCGTTGATTTCTCAGTACTAGTGGCACTGAGTGCACGCAAGTAATACGTGGTTTTTAAACCGCGCATCCAAGCCATGCGGTACATGATGTCGAGTTTATTACCCGACGCATTAGCAATGTAAAGATTGAGGGACTGAGCTTGATCAATCCATTTTTGGCGTCGGCTCGCGGCATCCACGAGCCACCTTGGTTCGACTTCAAAAGCTGTCGCGTAAAGTTGCTTAAGATCGGCCGGTATTCGATCAATGGATTGGAGGCTGCCATCGTAATACTTGAGGTCGTTGACCATCACGCTATCCCAAAGCCCCTGACGTTTTAGATCGTGAACCATGTGAGGATTAACGACTGTAAACTCACCGGAAAGATTCGATTTAACGAACAGGTTTTGATAGGTCGGTTCGATCGATTGAGTGACGCCGGTAATGTTGGCGATGGTTGCCGTGGGTGCAATCGCCATCACATTCGAATTGCGCATTCCGTGGGTCTTGACTCTTGTGCGTAAGTCGTCCCAGTCAAAACGCGTGTCTAAATTAACGTCCAGATATTCCTTGCCTCTTTCGTCTTGGAGACGCTCTAACGAGTCGATGGGTAATATTCCTTGGCTCCACAAAGACCCTTCAAAGCTTGTGTAACTCCCCCGTTCCTTGGCGAGTTCACTGGATGATTCGATAGCGTAATAAGAAATCGCCTCCATAGATTCGTCGGCAAATTCAACCGCCGCGTCGGACGCATAAGCGATTCGTTTTCGGTACAGCGCGTCTTGAAATCCCATGATTCCCAACCCCACTGGCCGGTGGCGCATGTTTGAAGTTCGAGCAGCTGGTACCGCGTAGTAGTTTATGTCGATGACGTTATCGAGCATTCGGATGGCTGTACGCACTGTTTTCTTGAGTTTTTCGGTATCAAAATGGCCCGATTCGGTGACATGTTGCGCGAGATTAATGGAGCCGAGATTACAGACCGCAATTTCTTCCGCTGACGTATTTAAGGTGATTTCGGTGCATAAGTTCGACGAGTGCACAACACCGATATGCTGTTGAGGGGATCGCGTGTTGCAGGAGTCTTTAAAGGTGATCCACGGGTGCCCTGTCTCGTAGAGCATCGACAGCATCTTTCTCCACAACTCCTGTGCCTTAACTCGCTTGTAGAGTTCTAACTCGCCCGTCCGCGTCAACGCTTCATAGTCGAGATAACGAGTTTCGAAGGCGCTGCCGTGTAAATCGTGTAAATCGGATACGTCGTTGGGGGAAAAGAGGGTCCAATCACCGTCTTCGAAGACGCGTTTCATGAACAGATCCGGTATCCAGTTGGCCGTGTTCATGTCGTGTGTTCGACGACGATCATCGCCAGTATTTTTGCGGAGCTCTAAAAATTCTTCGATGTCCAGGTGCCAGGTTTCGAGATACGAACATACGGCGCCTTTACGTTTGCCCCCTTGGTTCACTGCGACAGCGGTATCGTTCACAACTTTGAGGAAGGGTACGACTCCCTGCGATTTACCATTCGTTCCCTTGATGTACGCACCGAGTGCTCGTACCGGCGTCCAGTCATTTCCAAGGCCACCCGCCCACTTGGACAACATAGCGTTATCACGAATAGCGCTATAGATACCGTCCAAATCGTCGGAGACGGTCGTCAGGAAACAAGACGATAATTGCGACCGTAGTGTTCCCGAATTAAATAACGTAGGTGTTGAACTCATAAAATCGAACGATGATAGGAGCTCGTAAAATTCAATAGCCCGTTCTTCGGGTTCCTCTTCCTGAATGGCTAAACCCATCGCGACCCGCATGAAGAAGATCTGTGGCAGCTCGAACCGAACCTCGTTCGAATGTAAAAAATATCGGTCGTATAAGGTCTGTAAACCGAGATAATTGAATTGAAGGTCGCGTTCCGGGATTAGCGATGAACCCAACCGGACGAGATCATAGCGTTCGAGTTCTGGTGCGAGTAACTCTAATTCGACGCCTCGATGGATAAAGGCCTGAAACGCTTTGCCATAAGTGTCCAACATCTGCGAGTGGGTGGCTTGATAATCTTCTTGTCCTTGACTGCGTACGTCGAGAAATTCGAGTGTCTCGGTACGAAGTTGATCTAGCAAAAGTCGTGCGGTGACAAATGTGTAGTTAGGATCCTCCTCGACCAATGTTCGTGCCGTAATTAGCAAAGACGTGGCGACGTCCACTTCGGATATTCCGTCATACATATTGGATAACGATTCAGTCAGGATGCGATCTGCATCGACGTCTTCGAGTCCTTCGCACGCTTCAGTAACTAACGTGCGGATCCGGCCCACATCGAGGGCGGCGCGATCGCCGCCCCGTCGCACGACATTAATCGCTATCGGGGTTTCCGTTGTTGGGTCGACGTCCTCGGCTTCCCGTGCACGAGCCCGATCTTCTCGGTACAGAACGTAAGTTCTCGCAACTTTATGTTCTCCAGAACGCATCAGCGCCAGCTCTACCTGATCCTGCACATCCTCGATGTGAATGGTTCCACCAGACGGCAATCGGCGCACAAATATCGACGATACCAGCCCAGCTAAACCAGTGACGAGTTCGCGAATACGCGGCGATGCTGCCGCGGTACCACCCTCGACTGCTAGGAACGCTTTGGTGATTGCGACCGCGATTTTGTCCTCGGCGTAGGGCACAACGGTGCCATTACGTTTAATGACTCGAATCTGACCGGGTGCGGTCGCTGCGATCGATGGGCTAATTGGACCTGGGGTTGGTGCAGTCACTTTGGTTGGACTGTTTTCGAGCGATTCTTGGGATTGGCCATTTGGGTCGACCGATTCTGCTTGCATTAAAGATGGGTCCCCTTTTCGACTTCTCGGCTACGTTTTGAGCGCCACTAACCAGACAAGAATGGGCTTCTTGGACATATACTATATGTGGTGGTGCCCGTCTCTAGCTTATGTTGCCGATCCGGGGGATTCAAACGTTGTTTGTTCCGAGACGACAACTGCACAAACACACCATATGTAGTTTTTTTTGTACGAGCGGCACAACATAAAGGGATAATAACGGGAATGCAAGAAACTCCTTGGGGAAAACCTGTGGATTGTCTGTGAGATACAAGGTAATGCAACTACTACTACATGTAGTAGTTGCGTAACAAAGAATAGAGGAGCGAAAAACGAGCTATGAACTACATATTGGCGATAGATCAGGGCACGTCGAGTTCGCGCGCAATCGTTTTCGACGACGTTGGCAATCCAGTTGGAGAAGGCAGTTGCCCCTTTGATCAAATTTTTCCGCGCGATGGCTGGGTCGAACAAGATTCAGAGGTTATTTGGAACACAACATTGAAAGCGGCACGCAATGCAATCGCGTCCTCACCGGTGGAGGCGGCGGGAATAGCAGCGATTGGCATTACGAATCAAAGGGAAACAACATTGCTTTGGGACGCAGAGTCGGGAGAAGCCGTCCACAACGCGATCGTTTGGCAAGATCGCCGCACCGCAGAACGGTGCGTTCAAATGCAATCAGATGGGATGGCGAGAACTGTCAACGACGTGACGGGTCTTGTTATCGATCCATATTTTTCAAGTACCAAAGTTGAATGGTTGCTTCGTGACCCCGAAGCGCAGCGCTTAGCTAGGGCAGATCGGTTGCGATTCGGCACAGTCGACACGTTTCTAGTGTGGCGACTTACGGGAGGCCGAAGTCATGCCACGGACGCCACTAATGCCGCTCGTACGCAGCTATTCGACATCACACGTCATGTTTGGAGCGATATCTTGTTGGACTATTTTGGGATTCCGGCCAGTTTACTCCCGGAGGTCAAGGACAGTATCGCAGACTATGGGAGGGCGGAAGCGCGTTGGTTTGGTGCCGAAATACCCATTTTTGGCATCGCCGGAGATCAACAAGCGGCGCTAATCGGCCAGGGTTGTATTTCGCCGGGTATGGCGAAAAGCACATACGGCACGGGTTGTTTTGTCATGGTGAATACCGGAACAAAGCGGGTGGACTCTACAACGGGATTGCTGACCACCATTGGTTATAGGGTTAATGGTCGTACTACGTTTGCGACAGAAGGCAGCATTTTTTCGGCCGGGGTCGCCGTCAAATGGTTACGCGACAAGTTAGGTTTTATTGAAAACGCAGCCGAAACAGCGGAAATCGCAAGGAAGACGGGTGGCGATACCAACGGTGTCTACGTCGTGCCAGCCTTTACGGGCCTTGGCGCTCCGCATTGGCGACCGGACGCACGGGGAGTCATATCGGGATTAACTCTCGATTCTGGTGTGGATGAGATTGTGACGGCGACGCTGTCGAGCATAGCGTTTCAGACGATGGACTTATTTAACGCTTTTCGATCCGACGGGATTGAGCCGCAACGGATGAGGATTGACGGTGGTATGGTCCAAAACGATTGGTTTTGTCAGTTCCTATCCGACGTAACAGAACTGGATTTGGAACGACCTAAGCATACAGAGACCACGGCCTTGGGCGCCGGTTTCCTGGCTGCAATAGGAGCGGGGCTCATTAATGATCTAGAGGAAGCGAGCCGCCACTGGACCATTGACCGACGTTTTTCGCCTGCTATGGAAGACGTCGATCGTTCCGCACGCGTAGACGGATGGCGACGCGCTGTATCGCAAGCGCTTGCTATTGATCCCTGAGGATCTTTCTGGCCCTTGTATAATCTATGCCTGAATCGTTGAAGTTAGCCCAGCATGAACTCGAGCAGGGCTTTTTGAGAGTGCAGTCTATTACCCGCCTCCTCCCAAACAACGGAACGTGGATCGTCGAGTAAGTCGTCACTGATTTCTTCGCCCCGATGCGCGGGAAGGCAGTGCATAAAAAGCGCGTTGGCATCCGCGTTGTCGAGTAAATCCGCGTTGACCTGGAAACCTCGAAAGGCCTCACGGCGCTCGGAACGTTCGTTTTCTCGACCCATCGATGACCATACGTCCGTGACTACTAGGTTAGCGCCAGATACTGCTTCTTCGGGCGTAGCGACCCAGCGTGCACGATTGTTGTCGTCGATAATATCTTCGTCCGGCCGAAATTCCGTCGGCGTCGAAATTGCCAAGTCGAAGTCGAATTGACTCGACGCAAGAATGTAAGAGTTGCACATATTGTAACCGTCGCCGATAAAAGCAACCGATTGATCCCGAATAGACCCTCGTTTCTCGACGAACGTTTGCATATCCGCGAGGAGTTGACACGGATGGAAACGATCGCTCATGCCATTGATTACGGGAACTGAAGACGCCGCTGCAAAACGGCTGATGTCGGTGTGATCCCGGACTCGCAGCATGACGATATCGACCAACGACGAGAGTACGTGCGCCGTATCCTCTATCGGCTCCCCACGACCCAATTGAGTTTCATCGGGCCGCAAGAAAATGGCGTGGCCCCCAAGTTGATGCATGCCGGTTTCAAAAGCCACCCGCGTCCGAGTCGATTTGAGTTCGAAGATCATGGCCATGGTTTTTCCGTCAAGGGGTCTGTGTTGAATCCCTGACTCGTGCAAACGCTTAAGTTCGGAGGCGCGTTCAATGATTTGTTCGAGGTCCCCACGAGAAAAGTCCATTAGGGATAGGAAATTCTTGACCGACATCTGCATGCAGCCGTGGTTCGACGGGCTCTTTATGAACCGGCTGTTTGAACGATCGACGTCACTATTTCGACGATTTCGTCTGCTTCGTCATCCGTTAGATTCAAGGGTGGGAGCAATCGCAGAACCGTATCGGTGGTAACGTTCAACAGCAGTCTTTTTGATAACGCCTGTTGGATTAGATCGGTGCAGGGGTTGTCGAGCTCGACGGCGATCATCATGCCTTTTCCTCGGATATCGCGAACGTGGTTGAGTCCTTCAAGTTGTTTGATGAGCGCGTTTTTGATGCGTTCACCGAGTTCGGCAGCACGTTCTATGACGCCGCCGTCCGTGAGTTCGGTGATTACGGCTAGAGCCGCCGCGCACGAGAGTGGGTTACCACCAAATGTCGAACCATGCGTTCCCGCAACGAGTGTTTCAGCCGCGGTACCGCGAGCCAAACAAGCCCCAATAGGAACACCGTTCCCTAACCCTTTCGCCGTCGTTACGACGTCGGGCAATATATTCGTATGTTGATACGCAAAGTAGCGACCTGTCCTTCCGTTTCCGGTTTGGACTTCATCGAGGATTAGCAGCCAGTCCTGGTCGTCACAGATTTCGCGCAACTTCTGAAGGTAATCGTCGGCAGGAATCTGTACTCCACCCTCGCCCAATACGGGTTCCACAAAAATGGCGACAACGCCACTATTGTTTGTTGCGATATTGGTGATCGCTGGTATGTCGTTGTAGGGTGCCCGTAGAAAGCCTCCAAGCAACGGTTCGAAACTCGCTTGGACCTTGCGATTACCCGTTGCTGTGAGCGTTGCCATGGTGCGTCCATGAAAACTGCCTTCCATCGCGATCACCTGGGGGTTTTCGATCCCGCGTTCATTGCCGTAGCGACGAGCAATTTTCAACGCTGCTTCGTTCGCCTCCGCACCCGAATTGGCGAAGAAAACGTTGTCCATGCCAGAAATTTCGCAGAGGCGAGCGGCAAGTTGTGTTTGTAGAGGGATCTCATAAAGATTCGACGTATGTAATAGGGTTTCAGCTTGCCGCTGGATCGCTTCAGTGACCGCAGGATGAGCGTGGCCCAGTCCACAAACCGCGATACCGGCGAGCGCATCGAGATAACGGTTCCCTTCGGCATCGAACAGGCATGCGCCCTCACCACGTTCGAAAGATACCGGTAAGCGCCCATAGGTAGGCATTATTGTGGGTACGCTCGACATCATCTTCCCTCCAAAACAAACGCGGGCAGCGTTTGCTGCCCGGGAAACGAACGATATTAGTCGAGGAGGCTTTCCTGTCAAGGCCTCATATTGCAGGACGAAGCGGCTGTTTTTAGTCGTTCGATGCCTTCCAATAGCAGGTCGCGGGGACAGGCAAAATTAAATCGCACGAACCCCTCACCATTGAAATCGACACCATTCGAAAAGCCGAGCCCGTGGTTTTCGAAGAACGTGGCTGGATCGTCTATCTGCAGTGACCTAGCATCGATCCAACCGAGGTAGGTGCCTTCCACGTGAGCCATTGCCAGGCCCGGTATTTCCTTCACACAACGTTCGAGTAAGTCGCGGTTGACTCGAAGGTATGCGAGGAGATCGTTAACCCATGACGATTGGTCGAGAAACGTCGCGAACGTGGCAGTGTATGCAAGCGGCGATATGTGGGACACCAGGCCGGTCGTTGCGTCGACAAAGCGTTCGCGTAACGTGGGATCGGGAATTACTCCGAGAGCACAGTTAACGCCGGCTATGTTGTACGTTTTAGTTGATGCGATGAGCGTTATTGTCGTGTGTGCGAATTCTTCGCTGATACTTGCTATAGGGATGTGACTGCGGTGTTCATCAAGCACGATACCCCAGTGAATTTCATCGCTAACAATGACTACGTCGTTGGCTAGGCAGATATTCGCGAGCTTCGAGAGCTCGTTTTCAGAATAGACACGACCGGTTGGGTTTTGGGGGTTTGAGAGAAGCAGCCCGCTTGCCAAACGGGCTTTGTCCCCGATGTCGGTGAAATCCATGATCCACTTTGCGCCGTCGTAAAGCAGCGGCGAATGAAGAATCTGCTTGTCCGAGTTCTCAGGCACTGACAAGAATGGCGGATAGACGGGCGTCATTATGATGAGAGCATCGCCGTCGGAGCCGATCGCCCGACTTGCGATGTTCAAACCAGGGACTACGCCGGGAATCCAGATTAACCAGTTAGGATCCACCTTCCAGTTGAAACGGTGCCAAAACCATTTGCACGCGGCGTCGACAAGTTCCGGCCGGGGTTCCGCGTAGCCAATGATGCCGTGATCAATTCGTTCGTGAAGTGCCTCCAAAACGAAATCAGGTGCCGCGAAATCCATGTCTGCGACCCAAAACGGGATCACGTCATGGTCTTGGTACTTGTTCCACTTTGTGCTGTCGCTGCTAGTGCGATCAATCCTTACGCTGAAGTCTGGCATGGCGGTTTAATAGAGTTAACTCTACAATGTTGTTCGAAGTCACGAGTGTGCAGAGTTGGGTATCCCATGAGCGAAGATGTATTAACGACGATCCGCGAACAAATTGATAGCAATCGAATTCTTCTTTATATGAAGGGCTCGCCTCAAGCGCCGCAGTGTGGTTTTTCTGCGCAGACGGTACAGTGCTTGATGTCGTGCGGGGAGCGCTTCGCGTACGTCGACATACTCGGTAATCCGGAGATCAGAGCAACGTTGCCCCAGTATGCGGATTGGCCGACGTTCCCTCAGCTATATGTGAATGGGGAGCTGGTCGGTGGGTGCGATATTGTGACCGAAATGCACGAAGCTGGAGAACTCGAGCCGCTCGTTCGAGAGGCTGCTGCCTTGGAATCTGATTCAACCAACGCCTAATACTCGCCCCACTAAATTGGGAGTTCAAATCCGGACGCATTGACAATGCGGCAAAATAGAGCCGCCGTCGCCTCGGCGTCGTATGCGGCGTCGTGGGCATTTTCTTCGTCAAAGTTAATGCCGGCGCGGGCACATGCTTCACTGAGGACCGTGTGACCGAAGGCGACCGCAGCAAGAGAGGCCGTGTCGATGACGCTGAACGGATGGAACGGATTACGTTTGATGTTGTTGCGTTCGCTGCCTGTCGCAAGGAAGCCATGGTCGAAGTGGCCATTGTGAGCCGTCACAATGGCTCGCTGGCAATGGGCGTTGCGAATGGCTCGCCGTACGACGCGAAAACATTCTTGTAGCGCCTCGCCCTCGCTTATCGCGTCGCGATCTGGGTCGTTCAAGTCGATTCCCGTGACCTGCAAAGAAGCTTCTTCCACGTCCATGTCGGCATGAGGGATTAGATCCCAGACGTGAGTACTCGCGGGATGAAGTTGATCGTCCTCCCAGTCTAGTAAAACTATAGCGATTTGGAGCAAAGCGTGACGCGACCGCTCGAATCCACCGGTTTCGATATCAATGACAACGGGTAGGTAGCCGCGAAAACGCGCGTTCAACTCCATCGGCCAAGACTACCAGTTTGACGAGGTGCGTATTTCATCCATCAGCCCTTTGGCGCGCGATCTTTTTCGAACTGGCGAACACGGGCGTTTGCTGATTGGTTGCACATATGGGGGCCCAGAGAGGTAAACTCCGCGTCTTTTTTCGCGGACGAGACGATGAAAGAAAAAATAGTTCTCTCGTATTCCGGTGGGCTCGACACATCTGTGATTTGCCGATGGCTACAGGAGTCGTACGATGCTGAAGTGATCACGTTCACCGCTGACATAGGCCAGGGCGAAGAGTTAGAAGCCGCACGCGCCAAGGCCGAGGCTATGGGTGTTGACAAGATCTTCGTTGAAGACCTTACCGAAACCTTTGCTCGGGATTACGTTTTTCCTATGTTCCGAGCGAACGCAATTTATGAGGGGGAATACTTGCTTGGAACCAGTATTGCCCGTCCATTGATTGCAAAAAGATTAGTCGAGATCGCGCGCGAAACGGGCGCGGATGCCATAGCGCACGGAGCAACAGGCAAAGGGAACGATCAAGTGCGGTTCGAGTTTGGCGCGTATGCACTAGATCCTGACATTCGCGTTATCGCGCCGCATCGAGAGTGGGAAATCAATTCCCGTGAAGCTCTGATGGAATATTGTCGAAAACACGCGATTCCAGTCGATTACGAACAGTCAGGTGAATCGCCATACTCGATGGACGCTAATCTCTTGCACATTTCATACGAAGGAGGGATTTTAGAAGACCCGGGTGCCGCACCCAATGAGGACATGTGGCGGTGGACGGTATCGCCAGAAGATGCTCCGGATGAACCCCAGTCTATCGAAATCGCGTATCAAAACGGAGACGCGGTTGCAGTCAACGGAGAGCCGCTGACGCCAGCAGGCGTGATTCGGTTGCTCAATGAGATCGGCGGGCGCCATGGTGTGGGACGTAGCGACATTGTCGAAAATCGTTATATCGGCATGAAATCCAGGGGATGTTATGAGACGCCGGGCGGTACCATCCTGTTGAAAGCGCACCGGGCCATGGAGTCGATCACGATGGATCGCGAGGTCACGCATCTACGCGATGAATTGATGCCGCGTTATGCGCGAATGATCTACAACGGTTTTTGGTGGTCGCCTGAGCGCCGCGTCATGCAAGCCCTGATTGATGCGTCGCAAGATGCTGTTAGTGGTTCTGTCAAACTGAAGTTATACAAGGGCGGTGTATACGTCATTGGGCGCTCATCGACGACGGACAGCCTTTATGACGTCGATATCGTTACGTTTGACGAGGATGCGGGCGCTTACGAGCAATCCGATGCCACGGGATTTATTCGTTTGAACGCGCTTCGACTTCGCCTTGCCGCGCGACGCGGACGAAACCGATAGAAGTAAAGAAAGGCATAAGGAATATAGCAGCCCGGAATAGGGCGGGTGAATTCAATGAGGCGTCGGTTGGACGACCCCACAACCGTACGCGGTCACTC
>CAJWCW010000003.1 GCA_913030615.1 uncultured Gammaproteobacteria bacterium
CGTTTTCGCATCGCCACGATGTCGTCATCCGATAGTTCTTCGGCTTGTCGTCCATTGAGAATACGTCCCGAATTGATCGCGATTGACGTTCCAATGTGCCCTGGCATGACGACCGATACCTTGACGTGGGGTGCGTTGTTGGCCAAATCCGTGATAAGAGCTTCCGAGAAGCCTTTGACCGCGAATTTGGCCGCACTGTACGCTGTGTGCGAACTTTGCGGGCCTAGCGTCGCCCAAAATCCATTAACACTGCTGGTATTGATCAAATGCGCGTCCTGGCTTGCCACCAACAGCGGCATGAACGCGCGGGTGTTGTAATAAACCCCGTACCAACAAATATTAAAGGTACGTTCCCAATCCTCTCGATCCCCCTCGACGATGCTCGCACCGCCTCCGACGCCGGCGTTATTAAAGAGTAGATCGATATGATCTGTGCCGTGATCCGACATCACCGCGTCGCGAAAACGTTCCACCTCGGCTTCATCGGAAACATCGCAATGGTGCGTCGTAACGACTCTTCCTTGCGGCGCTTCTTGCTCACATAAGGCTCTCGTTTCCGCGAGGTTGTCGTCGAGTACGTCGCACGTGGCAACGTCACATCCCTCCGCCACCAGCTGACGCGCGAGCGCCCGACCCATACCGGTACCACCGCCCGTTATAACCGCGAGCTTCCCCCCAAAATCTTTCATCTCGAGCGCATCCGTTGCTAATAAAGAAGCGAGATCTTAGACGATACGTTGAACGGCCAAAAGTGGGTCTACTCAGTCACTTCCCGAAGACTTCTCAAGTCACATTCCATCGGGGGTTTCAGGCGGGTCGTCCGGTACCGCTGCCCAGCGCGGATCGGTGGTCCTGCCCTCGCTACCTTCATCCTCACGAGCAACTTCACGAGCCACATCGGCGTCTTGAAACTGCAGTTCATGTAGCGTGTAGTAAATCCCACGCTGCGCTATCAACTCATCGTGCGTACCCAATTCCTCCACAACACCATGGTGTAGAACCAATATCCGGTCGCACTCCTGAATCGTTTGTAATCGATGTGCGACGACGATGGAAGTCCGACCTTCCGTGAGCTTCGCCACCGCATCTTGAACAACCAGTTCAGTAGAGGTATCGATGTTTGCAGTGGCTTCGTCCAGCACAAGAATCTCGGGGTCAGCGGCCAATACTCTGGCAAAAGCCAGAAGCTGTCGTTGTCCTTGCGATAAGTTCTGTCCTCGTTCGGCAAGCTGGGTGTCGTAGCCATCGGCTAATTCTTGAATGAAGCCGTCCGCATTCACCGAGCGCGCGGCCCATTCAGCTCTTTCCGGCGTTATATCGGGATTATTTAGCGTGATATTGTCGCGCACGGTGCCCGAGAAGATATGGAAATCTTGTAACACCACCCCAACACGTTGACGCAAATCCCGACTGTGAAACTGGTTGACGTCGACGTCATCGACAAAAACCATGTTGTCGTCAATGTCATAAAAACGGACAAGCAATCGAATAATTGTGCTTTTACCCGAACCCGTCGGGCCGACGATGGCAAGTTTCTCTCCAGGCGCAATCGAAAAAGAAACGTCCTTTAGGATCTCTTCTCCTTCGTAATAACCAAAGTGCGCGTGACGAAACTCCACCTTGCCACGCAAGCGACCTTCCACGACGGTTGGCTCGTCGGGTTCGTGCAATTGCTCGTCCCAGTCCAACGCCTGAAAAATGCGTTCTCCAGACGCCATCGACCTAAACAAGATATTGAATTGCTGACCCAACGAAACGATTGGCATGATCATCATTTGCACAAGCGACGTGAAGAGAATCATCGAGCCTAGCGAGATGTCTTGTTGTATCACTTGACCACCACCGAACCAAACAATGCCGCCAGTAACTACGCTCCCAAGGCTCATGTTGAAGGTGTCGTAGAGGACTTCGTAATTGATTGCACGGAACTCATAGCCCCGGTTAGCACGATTTAGCGCTCCGTACTCCTCGATATTTTGACTCTCGCGACCCGAGAGCTGGACAACATCAATCCCAACGAGATCTTCCTGCATGTATTGATTGAGGCCCGATACGGAGTCGCGAATAAATCGAAAGATTTTTCGCATTGCGATGCGAAAGAGGACCGTCGCGATCGCCGCCACAGGCAGCGCAACGAGTACCACACCCGTCAAAGATCCACTGATTGCAAGCATCGCAAACAGCGCCACAAAAAACGGAACGAATTCACCGGCTAAACCGCCGAAGCCCGTTAAGAGCTGAAAAAGATTCTCAACGTCGTTCGTCACTCGGGTCATCACACGACCGACACCCACGTGGTCAAAAAAGGAAGCCGGTTTTCGTTCAAGAGCGGCAAATAGATCGATGCGTAGGTCTCTTAGCGCCTTTAGGGAACAGCTGTATAGCGTGAGCTGATGAGCAAAACTCAATAACGACTGGCCCACGAGCACAACGATATATACAAGCCCTGCTGCCGTCAGCGCTTCAAAGGCAAACGTTGTTTGAATCCAACCCACCAACGTGAGCAATCCGTAGTCTTGAGCATCGTTTGCGACCGTGGTTGGCACCAAGATCGTGTCGATAATGACAACACTCGTCAGGATCGGCATCAGCACTTGCGCCAGCGCGGCCATCACCACGAACGCAATACTGACGAACAGTGTTATCAAGTAGGGCTTCATCCATCCGAGTAGTCGAACGAAGAGCCGAACGTTGAGAGCCTGGTGCGTCAGCTCAGCATCGAACGCAGAGTAATTTCGGCCTGGACCCGGTACCTGAACCGCGTTTTCACTCACAGCTTCGCCGCCTCTGGCATCGACTCCGCGGAGATTTCAGTGTCGAGATCCCGCAGCAATCTCGCTTTACGCTCACGATCTTCATCTTGATTACTCTGCACGGCCGCGAGATCCGCGTAATAGCCACCTTGTGCGATCAGTTCGTCGTGTGTCCCGGATTCAACGAATCGTCCTGCGTCGATAACGAAAATGCGGTCTGCATGCCGTGCCGTCGAAACGCGGTGGGAAATCAACATTGTCGTTTTGCCACCACGCATACGTCGCAGTCCACGTAGAATCCGTTCCTCAGTTTCCGTATCGACACTCGAGAAACAGTCATCGAGCAGCAGAACTTTTGCGTCTCGAACCATTCCACGGGTAAGCGTTGCGCGTTGCTTCTGCCCGCCTGAAAGCGTGACTCCGCGTTCCCCCACCATGGTGTCTAGTCCTTGGGCAAGTTGTCGGCGCAAAGGATCGGCAAACGCAGCTGCCTCCGCAGCATCCCAGATCGAAGCGTCGTCTCGGCTTAGATCGTCGTAGGTCAAGTTGTCGCGAAGCGTCATCGAAAACAAAAAAGGATCTTGCGGTACAAGCGTGACAGCTTCTCGTAGCTGACGCAGAGGAAAATCGCGAATATCGTGACCATCTAAGAAAATCATCCCACCCGGGGTGTCAACGAGACGGACGATGGCATTCAGTAACGTCGATTTGCCGGAACCGACGCGGCCCATGAACGCAATCGTTTCACCGGGTTCAACGTTGAGGGTTGTCCCAGCGATCGTTGGTCTAGGTGAACCTGGATGGCTATAGACAAGGTCTCGAAACTCAATACGCCCTCGCAATTCAGCACGGACCGTTTCAATCGAGGCATCATCCACTTCCGGTTCGTAATCTAGAATCTCGAAGATGCGTTCGGTTCCTGCTGCCGCAGCGGTGAACATCGTGATGGACATTCCGATCATACGCACGGGCCAAGCCACCATCATGAGGTACGAAAAAAAGGCCATGAATGTACCCAGCGTGATGTCTCCTCGAAGGACCAACGCGCCACCATAGAACACCACGATCACCGTTGAGACAGTCGAAATAAACCCCATCACAACGTTCATTAGTGCTTGGTACCGATTGACACGATAGACCGTCTGAGCGTAATGGGTGCTCACGTCACGAAAGCGGTTAATCTCCTGTTCTTCTTGTGCCATTGCTTGCACGGTGCGAATTCCATTGAGATTTTCTTGGGTAAACGAAGTCACCGCGGCCATGGCTTCCTGTCGATCCATGTAATAGGGAAATAACGCACGGGCCATACCAAACCCTGCGACAGCGACCAACGGCAGCGGAAGAACTACCCAAAACGTGAGCGACGGCGACAACATAATCATGAAGTACAAGCCCGTAATCAGTGTGAATACGGTTGTAAGAATGGTGACCGCACCAAAGGAAACCACCATCCGCACCATGCTCACATCGTTGACGGCGCGTGACATCAGATCCCCGGTACCGAATCGATTGAAGAAATGTGCCCCTTGGAATTGGACGTGATTGAAAAGACGTTTGCGTAGATCATAGGCAACGCTAATTGAAAGTCGGCGTAACACCCGTTGGGAAACTACGTAAATAAGAAACCGAGTGGCAACAATCGCCAAGATCGAGAGCACCGGGACGAGTAACGTTGGCTCAATGTCTGGGTCTGCGAGGCTATCGATTGCCGTCTTCATGAACAGCGGGACGAGGGCGTCAAAAAGCCGTGCAAGCAGCAACCCACCGATCGATGCCAACAAGATCCACCGGTATCGATGGACATAAGGGCCGAGACGTTTTAGGTGCGAGAGATGTTTGAACGTCGACCGCTCTCTGCGCGGTCCGTCAACTCTTGATGTGTGTTCGTGGTGTCTCAACCGTCCTATGTTACGCGATCGGCCGTCCCACGGAAAATCCCCCCATCGGATTCATCCGCGCATTCACTCGTTAGAAATGGCTCTATTTAATCTCCAAACCAAGAACTCGCCGGTTCGTATCCGCGTCAAGGCCCGACGACGCAAAATCGTCGAACGCCGTATCGGTCACCCGAATGATATGGTCTTGAATGAAACGGGCGCCCTCTCGCGCACCGTCCTCTTGGTGCTTTAAGCAGCACTCCCACTCAAGAACAGCCCAGCCTTCAAAGTCGAAAGCTGCAAATTTCGAGAAGATCGAACGAAAGTCCACTTGGCCGTCACCTAACGAACGAAATCGGCCCGCGCGATCAAGCCAATCTTGGTAACCACCGTAAACACCTTGTCGTCCGCTCGGGGTAAATTCTGCATCTTTGACATGAAACATTTTGATGCGTTCATGATAAATATCGATGAACGACAAATAGTCCAATTGTTGCAAAATAAAGTGGCTTGGATCGTAAAGAATATTGGCACGAGGGTGGTCGTCAACCTCCGCCAAAAACCGTTCGAAAGTTACCCCATCGTGGAGGTCTTCACCTGGGTGAATCTCGTAACAACAATCGACGCCGTATTCGTCGAACACATCAAGAATGGGGCGCCAGCGACGTGCCAGCTCTTGAAATCCTTCGTCAACGACTCCTGGCGGGCGTTGCGGCCATGGATAGATCATCGGCCAAAGGAACGCACCCGAAAACGTAACGTGCGAACGAAGTCCCAGGTTATGACTCGCTCGAGCCGCGAGTTTGACTTGTTCGATGGCCCAGTCCGTTCGGGCCGAGGGATTGCCGTGAACAGACTCCGGCGCAAACCCATCAAACAGGATGTCGTATGCCGGATGAACAGCGACCAGTTGTCCTTCGAGATGGGTCGACAATTCGGTAATTTCGACACCCTGCGACTTCACGATCCCATTTAACTCATCGCAGTATGTTTGGCTTTCGGCCGCCCGTTGAACGTCAATGAATGCTGGATTGCCTATCGGCACCTGGATCCCAAGAAATCCGAGACCGGCGGCCCATTTTGCCATCGACTCAATGCTGTCGAACGGCTCTTCGTCCGCCATGAATTGAGCGAGAAAAATCGCCGGGCCTTTCAGTGTCTTCATACGTTGCCCCTACCTAATTCCAATTTGGGAAATCGGTCCAAACACCACCGCGTTTGGAACTATCCACCACGGCATCAATAAACGCCATTCCGCGCACGCCATCGTCAATCGTGGGGAAATCGAGTTCCTCAGACGTCGGATCGCGACCCGCCAAGCGCGCCTCGAGCGCGGCCGCAAAATTGCGGTAGAGCAAGGCAAACGCCTCCAAAAAGCCCTCCGGGTGTCCCGCCGGGAGTCGTGTCGCAGCGGTCGCTGCCTCACTCACGCCCGGACCACCGGTTCGCCGCACCTCGAACGGGCGATCGGGCCATCGAACCACCAGCGAATTAGGATCTGTCTGGGCCCACTCTAGACCGGCTCGTTCACCATACACCCGCAGTTTCAGACCATTTTCCTCGCCGACCGCAATCTGACTGGCGAGCAACGCACCGCGCGCGCCGTTGGAAAATCGCAACAGCACGTTGCCGTCATCCTCGAGCAAGCGCCCTGGAACAAACGTTGTTAAGTCGGCGCATAGTGAATCGATCTCCAGCCCGGTGACGTATTCGAGCAGGTTTTCGCCGTGGGTCCCGATATCACCCATGCAACCAGCCGATCCTGAAAATCTCGGATCGGTACGCCAGATTGCCTGTTTATTACCCTGCGTCTCGAGCCTTTCCGCAAGCCAGCCTTGGATGTATTCGACAATGACTCGACGTATCGACCCCAACGCACCCGTCCTAATTAATTCGCGGGCCTCCTTGACCATGGGATATCCCGTGTAATTGTGCGTAAGCCCAAAGAGGAGATCTTTTTCCGCGGCGAGAGCACGAAGGGTTCTCGCTTCACCGAGATCGAACGTGACGGGCTTGTCGGACACGACGTGAAACCCTGCCTGGAGCGATGACTCGGCGACAGGAAAGTGCAAGTGGTTCGGTGTCGCAATCACCACAAAATGCATGCGTTCTTCAGTCGAAAGCCTCAATTCTTCTGTCACCATTTCGTTGAACGTTCCGTAGCTCCTGTTGGGCGGGAGGTCGTAGAGTTCTTGTCCAAAGCGCTTAGATCGCGACGGATCGCTAGAAAAGGCACCGCAGACAAGCTCGATACGACCATCGAGCTCGGCCGCTATCCGATGGACGGCTCCGATGAAAGCGCCTTTACCACCTCCTACAAGTCCCATTCGTAAACGCGTCATGCAGTCCCTCCTCCGTCGTTTCGATTGAACGTTGGAACAGGTAATACCGTCAAGTACGGCTCTGACTACAGGTCATTCCCCGCGATGGAGACCCTCGAATCAACCGAATACCTGACGGAAGTACCATGGTTTCAAAATCAGACAGACCCGGGCCACCCGAGCGAATGCCACAAATCTGAACCTTCCCGTTCGCTGCAAACTCGTCTAGCTATACAATCAGCAATAACCGATCGAATCCGTCAAAGGAGGCACTGCGTGAAACCCATTTCAGTCCAACTCTACTCGTTACGCGATGCGTCCCAAAACGATTTTGACGCGGTTTTACAACGTCTAGCCGACATTGGTTACCGTGGCGTCGAACCTTTTAACCTGTTCGGTAAGTCACCCACGGATTTCCGGCGACAGGTTGAAGATTTAGGGATGACGGTTTCATCGACTCACTTTCCGTGGGCGAACCGCTCGGAGATTAACGAGGTAATCGATACGGTTGGTGCTTTGGGTCTTTCAAGAGCTGCTGGAGGCTTTGGCCCCGACGATTTTGCGGATCGAAGCGCTATCGCCCGAACGGTAGCGACCGTCAACGGACTGACCGACAAGCTCGGTCACGCAGGACTTGAGCTATTTCTCCACAACCATTGGTGGGAATTTGTCGAACACGAAGGTAAGAAGGGGTATCACATTCTTCAGGAAGAATGTCCCGACGTGCTATTTGAAGTGGATACCTACTGGGCGGCAAACTTCGGCAATTCCGATCCAGCGTCAGAGGTCGAAAGAATCCGAAACCGGGCACCTCTTCTCCACATCAAAGACGGACCTCTAATCAAAGGCGAAGCCCATGTTGCGGTGGGTGACGGGCGTATGGATATCCGCGCAATTATCGACGCAGCCGATGAAGACATACTCGAGTGGATCGTTGTCGAACTGGACGATTGCGACACCGACATGATGACCGCCGTTCAAAAAAGCTACGCCTACCTGACCCATAACGAGCTGGCAACGGGCAATCAATGACTCAAAAATTCGATTTCGCGGTCGGTCGCACCAACCCGGAAACATTTCCTGTCGACAAGATGCAACGCGCTGCATCTATCGCGATTGAGCGTGAATACGAGGCTCTAACCAACTATCACGGACGATTGGGCCATCCGGAGTTGCGGGCAATCATGGCAACGCGAGAGTCCGAACGCGAAGGCGTACGGGTCAACCCCGACTCGATTGCACTGATGAACGGCTCGATGCAAGCCGTCACCCTTACCGCAGAGGCTCTCACTAGTCCCGGTGACACCATAATTTGCGAGGAATTCACCTACTCAGGAACCATCAGCGCTTATCGAAGTTTGGGCATCGAAATGGTCGGGCTACCGCTCGACAACAACGGTATGCGCGTTGATCTCTTGGAGTCGGCCCTCGATCGATTGGGTCCTAAACGTAAACCTAAATTCATCTATGCGTTAACGACGTATCAAAACCCGAGCGGGACGGTGATGTCCCTAGAGCGCCGAGCGCAACTCATCCGCATTGCCGAAAATTACGACATCCCGATCGTTGAGGATAACTGTTACGGCGACGTCCACTTCGATGGCGACAAGCCGAGCGCACTCTACGCCTTGTCCGACTACGCGAAGATCATCTACCTATGCTCACTATCGAAGATTCTAGCGCCTGGTCTCAGGCTCGGGTACTTACTGGCACGCCCCCCTATATTTGATCAAATTCTGGAGCGGCGACACGATGCAGGCGGGAATTATCTGGCGGCAGCCATTGTTGCCGAGCTCTACCGAGACGGAGTCTGGTCGTTAACGGACCACCTGAACGAATCGCTTCGCGTCAAGAAAAATCTTGTCGTCAACGGGCTTGCCAATGAACTTCACGACATCTGTGCCTGGTCGGATCCGGCCGGCGGACTATTCGTGTGGTTACGTTATCCTGAAGACGTCGACCAAGAAAAACTTGCCGAACTCGCGGCCGCGCGCAACGTTCACTTTGCCCCTGGCGCAAATTTTCACATTAACAACGACAAACGTCCTTACCTTCGATTGGCCTTCGGGCACGTGCCGGATCAAGACATTCGCGAAGGTATCCCTCTGCTTGCCCAATCCATTCGCGAGGCACGTACCAGCAACGCCCCCAAGGAATTTGGCAATCTCTACGACTGATCAAGCGCTTGCTCTTGATCGTCAATACCCATCCTCAGGGTCTTCGGTTAGGTCTTCTTCCTCGGGCTCTTCCCAAGAAACAACTTCACCGGCAAGACGCCAAGTCGACCCCTCGCGTCGTAAGAAAACGAAAAATGCTCGCTCTTCCTGGGCATAGACTTCGACACAAACCAGTGCGTCGTTCGTTGTCATTCCCGCCCGGGATAACGAAACGACCGGCTTTCTAGTCCGCAAATACAACCTCCTTGGGTGACCGGTCGTCGTTGTCACTCGGTCTCCAAATTCCGACAAATCAAAATTGTTCGATTGTTCGTCATTCGCGTTAAGAAATGCATCGAAAAGACCCAGCGGCACCGGCAGGCTCGTCTGCCCATCGGTACGGCAGTCCGATGGACGACTCACAATCGATAAGTCCCCCATAGGCAGAACGAAGCTGGTCAATAGTTTGCGCATAACGTCGCGTTCAACCGGCGGACTTTGGGGCTCGCATCCGTTGATGTGGCCGATCAGGGCCAACCAGACAAGGAGTTTCAAGGCGACCAACTTCGAGTCGCGCACGTTCCGTCAGACCGTTGCCGTCGCCAGTCGGATCACATGGGCATAACTTGGTTGTAGATCCATCGCCGTCCCGTGACCCCCTGCCATCAAGATACGATGCGCCCGACGCAACCGATAACAGGGGCATGAGACCAATAGATGGTGTTCGAGGTGATAGTTTACCCAGTAAGGGGCGATAAACATTCGTTCGAGCCAGCTTGCGTGGGTGGTGCGGGTATTGCGCAATCGATCGTCGTTGTCGGCAACGCACGCGTGCTCGCCGATATTTCGCAGTCTAGATATGAACAAAAACCACGTCATCGACGGTAATAGCCAAAGCAAAAAATAGAGATACCAAACGCCGTACGTGGCAAATCCAGCCAAAAATGCCATATTAATCAAGAGATTTGGCCCAAGTCGGTATACCGCCCGATTAAACCGTACGGATATCGGTCCGCCGGCCGGACGGAACGCGGAAACAACAAGTGCTTTTCGTTGCTTCCATCCGGTCTGACCCGAAAGGTCACGCCAAACTTTCCGTCGAAAGCTCGTCTTCGTGATTGGAAAAGGCGCTGACAAAACAAGATCCGGATCGCCTTGTTGTTGGGTATGCTTATGGTGCTCTAGATGTGATTTGCGGTAACCGTGGACGGATGCTCCAAAAAGCGGCCTATTGAGTACCCACTCAGAAACCCAATCGTTTAGCGCCCGGTTGGAGTACATCAAATGATGAGCTCCTTCGTGATTGAGCACCGTCAAACCCAATTGCCGAGTCCCCACGATCAACACGCCAACGATAACGACAACCGGGTTTGTCCATAACGCACATACGGCCCACGTCGTGAATATGACCCCCCAACAATGCACCAAGAGCCAGGTCGCTTGCCAATTCGAACGTTTCCTTAACGCTTTAATTTGATCTCGCGAAAAATAATCCGTTGGTTTCTGTCTCAACGTTGTTCCCATATCGAGTGATTTGTCACGCAGCTCGGACCGTTCCGGCCTCCAACAAACCTTCAATCCTTTCTAACGAATACCCCAGTTCCTCTAAGAGGGCAACGGTCCCTCCCCCAACGCCCCCGGTCCCGGGATACGAGCCGTCCTGGTCAAATTCGACCATCGGACCATTGCGTAGATATTCGCCCCACTCCGGATGCATCGCTGGCACCGCTAGATTTTCGGCTAGACAGTGCTCGTTCCGAAGGAAAAATGCCTGCGGGAGCATTTCATCAGCGCGTACACACCCAAGACCAAGGGACCCGAGTTCTCGTTCCCAATGGTCAGCGGTTTCGCTAAGAAAAATTGTCTCCAATCTATTCGACACGTCGAACTGCAACTCGATACCCAGTGCTTGCGCCAGCGTCGCTTTCTCCGTCTCGCTGATCACGCCAAGAAATACCCATCCTTCGCTGCAAGCATACAATCGGTAGAGTGGACCAACTCCATAGCCTTCGGAATCAATGGGGGGTCGCTCCGGTTTTTCTGGGAAACTCAAAAAATCATCCCAGTTTGCATAGGCGTTAGCCCCGAACATATCGACAAAGATTTTTTGTCCTTTACCACTCGCTCGTCGGGCAGCTAGACCGAGAACGGCCGTGGTCGCAACCACCATCGACGTATTGGGGTCTGGATTCACCTCATTGGCGCGTAGAAGCTTCCGGGCCATTTCCCGCAATTCAGGTAAGTCCATCCGTCTATTCGGATCCGGAAGTCCACCAATTTGCCACACCACGCCACCCATCGCCGCGCCGGGTATTGGATGGGTGGAGGGCCGTTTTGAACCGGGACCCCGCGGTCCGTAGCCATTCGCAGATACGTAGACGAGACCAGGGTTCAGCGCCGCAAGGTCGTCGTAGCCGATACCCAATTTTTCGGGAACGCCCATGCGGTAGTTGTGAATCCAAATATCCGCTTTCTTCGAAAGCGATTGAGCGATTCGTTGACCACTATCGGTCTTTAGATCCAGGCAGATACTTTCCTTGCCGGTATTACACTTCGAAGCGCCGAACCCGTGAAACATGGAGCGAAACGGATCACCACCAATCGGTTCTATCTTGATAACGCGGGCACCCATATCGGCTAAGGTTGCCGCACCCAAAGGGGCCGCGATAATCGTCGCGCTCTCGACAACCGTAATTCCTTCAAGCGGTCGCGCCACAGGCGCTTGTATCTTCGATACACGAACCTGCCGTGCACCCAACTGATCGAAATCATCCGGTTTAGCTTGAGCCCCGACTTCACCTGGCGTTTCCGTCAAATCCGCCAACAAGCCCAATTGCACCACGCCGTCTTTTTCGACCACGTGCCCATTGCGAGTCGCATCAGGGTCCTTCAGTGCGTCTTGTGTCGACTGATATGGATGGGCAACCACCCCGCCGTCGGCAACGTAATGTTCCATCCACTCATCCAACGTTCGCGTTTGCATGTGCCCAAGCATCTGATCCCGGAACAACTCCAACGTCTCACGATCCCAAGTGGGAACCGGGGATCTAAACTGGTCCTGAGCCAGGATTTCTTCAAACCCGCTTGCATTCAAGAAATTATCAAGTAGATGCGGCAACAGATTCCCCAGTTGCAGCCATCGTCCGTCCTTTGTCCGTACCGGGTGGTAGTTTAGCGTTGGCATCGATCGCGTACGGTCCCGAGCAACTTCGGGCCGTTCAAGTACGCCTCGGTCTTGCAGTTGTTCCATCGACATAATGCCCATCTCATACGGCATCATGCCTCGCAACATTGACGTCTCAAACTGTGAGCCATTCCCAGTCCGTTCGCGACACTCCAACGCAGCGATGACGGCCGCTACTAGGCTTTGTGATGTCGCATGGGTTCCAACCTGTAACGCGGAATAGTTCGGACCACTGCGATCAGCAACCCCTTCGAATCCCAACATTCGTCCCGATTTCGCCGCTACGACACCTTCGTAACCGGGCAAATGTGCGTACGGACCGCGTTCGCCAAAACCTGTAACTACCCCGTAGACCAGATCTGGTCGTTCCTTCGTCAATTCCGAACAGCCTAATCCGAGGGCCTCACGTTTAGAGCTCCTAAGCGTCGTGATAACCCCATCCGCCGTCTTCACAATAAGTTCACGGACTCGCGCGACGTCTTCGGAGTTGGCTAAATCGGCTGTAACAATCCGTTTACCGCGTCGCCAAAGGCGACTCGCTGGCATTGAATCAAATCGATCGCCCTCTGGCGGATCCACCTTAATCACTTCAGCCCCAAAATCAGCCAACACCATCCCTGCTAATCCGGTGACCGGACCGAGACCGAGTTCGACGATACGATAGGCTTCCAGCGGTTTCATTGATAACGATCTCCTAAATAGCGCCAGCCACACCTCTGCGGACTCTGAATCGACCCTTCGTACCAACAAGTTGATGGACGGCGAGAATTCCCCCTCGTCTCGAGAGTTCACCTTGTGAAATCAATACCCCATACCCTGTTCGTCGATCCCTCTCATCGCTTCAATAAACGTAAGACACGACCGCAGTCGAAACCTTAATAGCAACAGGCGACAAGCGCGGTAACGGCCTATGGTTTAACCGTAAACTCGATCGATCCAAGCTCACCGTAGTCCGCGCGATACGCGCCGGGCAATGCCGGATGGATCCCTCCGCAAGCACCCGTAATGAGGAGCATGTCATCACGTATTTCCAGACCACGAAGAGACGCCTCATCAAGCATCCATGCGAGAGCGTCGTGTGGGCCACCTAGGGCGTCGGTCGCAGGAGCCTGACACACCGTCTCGCCATCACGCGTCAGCGTTATATGGATATCAGCGTAATCGCTCCGAAACGGTTTTTGTGTCCCAACGATAAATCGGTCAGCAGCAATGTTGCACGCCGTCAGATTGACGCCGGTGGCATCCGCAGGATCACCCCACGCCATGCGTGGTACCTCGATGACTGGTCCAGCAGATTTTGGATTTCCTGCTCCATCGATCACCACGCCAATTTCGCATTCGAGACTGACCCCGGTTGCCGCAGCCAAATCGGTTCCCGGCGACAAACGACCTGATTCGTACAACGAGCCGATCAACGGGTGCGTAAGTCCAAACTGTTTTTGTCCTGCCGCAGCCGTCATACCGGCTTTTAAGCCTGCAATCGCGCCCTCGGCGACCACACCCACGAGCGTTCTTTGAATGGCGTACGCTCGTTCGAGATCGAGGTTATCGGGCATCCGAGGCAGCGCTTCGCGCGCTTTTACGGCTTTCGCCATGGCTTCAACAAGTTCTTCCATAGCGCTTAGTTTCCAAAATCCCACGACTCGCCTGCGTGATAACGACGCAGAACGTTTTTCGCAATCAGAATCTTGTGCACCTCGTCGGGTCCGTCCGCGATACGCAACGTCCTAGCGCCCTCGTACATCCCCGCAAACGGAAAATCCCCGGACACTCCAGCCGCACCGTAGACCTGAATCGCCCGGTCAACTACACGGTGGTATGCAGCCGGTACGTATACCTTGATGGATGAAATATCAGTGCGAGGATCGACGCCTGATTCCATCTTCTGAGCACAATCAACGACCATGAGCCGCGCAGACTGGATATCCATGTACGAATCCGCAATAAATCCCTGCATAAACTGCTTGTCTTCGAGTTTTTCACCTCCATGCACTTCACGCGTCATCAACCGATCAATCATTAAATCGAAACATCGCCACATCGCGCCAACTGAATTCATGCAGTGGTACACGCGGCCCGCTCCGAGACGATCTTGCGCCGCTTGATGGCCGGTACCGGTTTGTCCCAACTGGTTTTCTTTGGGCACGCGGACATTTTCATACTTGATTTCACAATGACTTGAAGCCTTACCCCAGACTGGAACGCCGCGAAGAATGTTCACACCAGGCGTCTCTCTGGGAACGATGATTTGCGTCATCTTCTCGTTAGCACCACCGGGATCGTCTGGATCAGCCGTCCGACACATAACAATATAAAAATCCGCAGCGTGGCCGTTCGAAGTGAACCACTTATGGCCATTGATAACCCATTCATCACCATCGAGTTCCGCACGCGTCGTCAACGATCGGGGGTCCGACCCAGGGTTCATCGGTTCCGTCATCGAGAACCCGGATTGCATGCGTCCTTCTGTCAGAGGTATGAGCCATTTCTCGTGTTGCTCGGGGCTCCCGTATTTGACCAATATCTTTTGATTGCCCGAATTTGGCGCTACCACGCCAAAGAGCGGTGCTGCACCGGGGCTGTACGCTAATATTTCGTTCATGTAGGCATGTTGCATGAACGAGAGTCCCATACCACCGAACTCGGGCGGTAGATGGGGCGCCCAAAGCTTTGCTTTCTTCACTTTGTCCTGCACACCTTTCCTCAATTCCTGCGCCCGTGCGATCGCCTCCTTCGATGGCCTGGACCCATCGCGAGTCGACGCGTAAAGATCACTTTCATTTGGAACGATGTCTCTATTGACGATCTCCGCGGTCGCGAGCCGAACTTCGTTGACCTCGTCGTCCAACATCGGAATTGGTTTTATATTCATGGACATAGTTTGCCTCCCCTTTTTACCTAATCGCCCGGTTTCGGTTGGGCGGTATCCAAAGGTCTAATGTAAGTGGTCGGGTTATACTCCGCAACTTAGCACTCTGGAAAGGACGCTTCCCGCGGCTTTGCAACTCGAAGCTGCCGGGGCTTGATATGGCAGTAAATAAGGAAATTCGCAGCAGTCAGGGGCTTAAATATCCTTACGACGAACATCCGGCAAAGGGCACCACAATGGAAGTCGCGGACGGAGTTCGCTGGTTGACCATGCCCATGTGGGGTTCTCTCACCCACATCAACTTGTACCTTCTCGAGGACGACGATGGTTGGTTCGTGGTCGATACGGGACTCGGTACCGACGACACAAAAAAACTGTGGCATACGATTTTTGATAATGAGCTCAACGGGAAACCTGTCAAGGGCGTGATCTGTACACATATGCATCCCGACCATATCGGTCAAGCTGGCATGATCACCGAGCACTTTCGCGTTCCGCTCTTCATGACGCGTGGCGAATTTTACCAAGCCCGATCCTTCGCGACCGGCGGACCTTCACATCATTCGAGCTGGATCGGACAAGAGTTCTATACCCGATACGGTATGCCCGCCAATTACCTCCAAAAATTATCAAAAATGTGGACCGGGCGTGCCACCGGCAAAATGTCGATGATGTCGATGCCAACGGCTTTTCCTTCCGGTTTCCAACGTCTCGAGGACGGCGACGTGCTCTCCATCGGAAACCACCACTGGGAAATCGTTGTTGGATCTGGGCACTCCCCCGAACACGCGTGCCTGCTGTGTAGAAGCCTCAAGATTATGATCTCGGGCGATCAGATTCTTCCCATCATAACCTCCAACGTCAGCGTCCATCCGACCGAACCCGAAGCCAATCCCCTCAAAGCTTGGATGGAATCGCACGATAAGTTGCTCTCGACCCCCGAAGATACCTTTGTCCTCCCGGCACATAACTTGCCGTTTTTCGGGGTACGCGAACGACTCCGTCAATTAGTTGACCATCACGAAGAACGCATGCTTGCTCTCGAAGAATTTTGTGTCGAACCACAAACCGCAAACGCCCTGCTACCGATTTTGTTCAAACGTAAGTTAGACCCACGCCAAACCATGATGGCGCTCGGCGAGGCTATCGCGCACTGTCACCTTTTGATGTATCGCGACCGGATCGAGCGCACCTTGCACGAGGACGGGGTTTATCGCTTTACGGCAACCGATCCGGTTCACGCGCAAGAACCTCGCCTGGATACACGCGACGACGTGCCCACCCTGGCCTGAGTGCTCGGTGAAAGAATCTATGCCGCTCCGACAATCCATTGATCGA
This sequence comes from uncultured Gammaproteobacteria bacterium, assembly GCA_913030615.1. Classification (GTDB taxonomy): domain Bacteria; phylum Pseudomonadota; class Gammaproteobacteria; order Pseudomonadales; family Azotimanducaceae; genus UBA11889. The sequence continues at coordinate 16,499 of CAJWCW010000003.1, forward strand.
GCGACCGTTATGATCTTGCAATGGGGTCAAAAACTCCCAGTGGGTGTCCGTTCGATCGCCGGTCTTCTGTTGATGTTGGGCGGAGTGTTCGGATTCTTACCCATACTTGGGTTTTGGATGTTTCCCTTGGGCCTAGCGTTAATCGCCCTTGATATACCCTGGACCCGATCACGCATCCAACAGTGGATGCTACGGATTGAAATGCGCGTCAAGACGACCGCAACTCGACATCCAGCCAATAACCGCTCACATCATGATGCTTAACGTAACCTGCTGTAGGGGTCGCAAAGTGGGTCCCGATGATAAGCACATCTGAATCGACGTACTTCTCCAGTAACGATTCACGTGTGCGACGACCTTGGTCTTGATCGTAATCGGCTGAACTACACCAGTCCGTACGCGTCATCTGACATGGATGATGAATGCAATCCCCCGTAATTAGCGCTTCAACTCCGTTCGATGTCACCCGCACACTGACGTGACCAGGCGTGTGGCCGGGGGTCGCCTGCAAGTTCACACCCGGAGCAACTTGGTGGTCTGACTCGACGAGATCTACCAACCCTGCCGCGAATATCGGACGGACACTGTCGTCCATCACCGATCCATACGTCGACGTATCCTCGTTGGTATCCCAGTATTCCCACTCTTTCCGACCCATTAAATAGCGCGCGCTCGCAAACGTGGGCTCCCACTTTCCATCCACCAACTTTGTATTCCAGCCGACGTGATCCACGTGTAGGTGTGTACAAAGAACCGTGTCGATCGAGTCCGCCGCATACCCAACGCCCTCAAGGTCCTCTAAGAACTGTGTTTGTAGGTGACTCCACGCGGGAATCGAGCGCTCTTTGTCGTTGCCAATGCATGTGTCGACGACGATCCGACGTTCGCCAGTATCAACCACCAATGCGTGAACGCTCATGATGAGATTACCCTCTCGATCCATGAAGTGCGGTTGCAACCAGGGATAGGCAAGACATGCCTCACGCGTGGCATCCGGGAGAATGAATCGGGATCCCCCAGCAACCTCCATCTCAACAACGCGCGTTATTTTGATATCGCCGACTTTCCAAACCTCATTCATCGTATGCTCCAGCCTTTACTCGAACCATTATGGATGGATATCTTTACTCGAGGTAGACCCAACCAGGCGAGAACACATTTATGGCTATTGGCGAGATTTTTTCCGTATTGAAGCAGGTGCCTGCGCTACTCAAGTTAAAGCGTGGCATGACTCCGCGGTCATTAGATGAACACGATTGCTTTGCTCGCCAAGTCGAAAACCATGCCGAGAATTACGCTGATGGAGTCGCTGCTATCTTTGAGGGTCAATCGGTCAGTTGGGGCCAACTCAACGCCGCTGCGAATCGTTACGCTGGGAGGCTACTCGAAATGGGCGTGACGCGTGGCGATGTCGTCAGCGTTTTCATGGAAAACCGAATCGAATTCCTCGAAAGCGTAATTGCGCTCAACAAGATCGGCGCGACGGGAGGCCTTATCAATACCAACCTTCGGGGCCGTCCCCTGACCCACTGCATTTCGGTAACCGATTCAAAGAAGTGCATCTTTGGCGCCGAACTTGTCGAGGCGATCCAAGAGGTAAAGGGAGAACTAAATTTAGACGAAGGTTCCGACTACTTGTTTGTTCCCGACGGCAATCTCGATACCGTCCCAAATTGGGCCCGGAACTTAGGCGACGAAAGTGCGGGGGCTGGAACTGAGAACCTTCCAATCACCCAAGAAGTCACACTTGGTGACAACGCCTTCTACATCTTCACGTCAGGGACGACGGGTTTACCCAAAGCGGCCGTATTGTCTAATCGCCGTTATCTCCAAAGTGCGATGCTTTCCCATACCGCGGGTTTGCAATGCGACCGTTCAGATCGCCTTTACATCTGCCTTCCGCTTTATCACGGGACCGGCCTTTTGATTGGCGCCGGTGCATCTTTTTCATCCGGTGCTGCCATGGTGATCCGACGACGATTCTCGGCGAGTCGCTTTCTGCCCGAAGTCAGAGAACACGGCGTCACCTGCCTGATTTACGTCGGTGAGCTCTGTCGTTATCTCGTCAACTCTGAGCGACATGCCGATGATCACGACACCACGCTTCGGGCGATGATGGGAAACGGACTTCGTCCAGACGTGTGGTTGGAATTTAAGGAACGATTTGGAATTAGCCGCATAAGCGAATTCTACGGATCTAGCGAAGGCAACGTCGCTTTCGCCAATCTATTCAATAAGGACTGCACGATCGGCACAACGACCGCCCGCATTGCCCTGGTCGCATACGACGTCGATGCTGACGAAGTTTTGCGGGATAAAACCGGTCAATGCATTCCTGTTGCTCGAGGAGAACCCGGGCTTTGCATAGGACACATCAACCCTGAAACGCCGTTTGAAGGCTACACGGACAAAGAAGCCACCGAAAAGAAAATCTTTCGCAACGTTTTCGAGGAAGGCGACGCATGGTTCAACACCGGCGACTTGATCCGAGAACTTACCCAAGAAGAGGTCGGTTTTGCGCTTGGTTACGCGCACTATCAATTTGTTGATCGTGTCGGCGATACCTTCCGCTGGAAGTCAGAAAACGTTTCGACCAACGAAGTCGGTGAGATCATCAATGGCTTCGCTGCCATCGAGCTGAGTAACGTCTATGGCGTCGAGGTGCCCGGCGCGGACGGGCGCGCCGGGATGGTCGCCGTACGCCTCGCTGACCACGCTGACGACCTCGATTGGGAACGTTTCGCCGCGTACGTCAACAGCGAATTGCCGGCCTACGCCCGACCGGTTTTCGTTCGCGTCCAGAAGGACATGGACGTAACCGGTACGTTCAAGATGGTTAAAGGCGATCTACGCCGGGACGCTTACGATCTCGGTGCAATCACCGACCCCGTCTACGTACTGAAGCCTGGCACCAATCGTTACGAACCACTCGACACCGAATACCTCGAAATCATTCGCGACGGTCGTGCCGGTTATTGATCCAGCTGTAACAATCGACGTCGTCGAAGTTCCAATGTCTTAGTCGTAGATATCAGGTCCACCCGGGATCCGAAAACGTTTGTATTCCCATTGGTATTGGGCCGGGGCCCGAGCGATCGCCAATTCGATGGCAGCATTGATTGCATTGGCAGCGACGGCGGAATCAGGATCGTACACGGCCTCTTCCAACACATCGAGCCATACTTCAAAGCCCCCGGACACTCGTACCGCCGTCGCTAGACAAGCTCGCGCCTCCGTTTTCTGTAATAGTCGATTAGAAAGCGTTCCCGTTAAGGCCTCCCGTCCCATGAAGTTGGCCATCACGCCGTTGCCGCGAGCAGGCACTTGGTCCGGTAGAACGGCAACCAGTTCACCCCGTCTTAACGCCAACAAAAGCGTGCGTAGTCCCGCCCGAGTCGCCGGGACTAGACGCCCACCGTGCCGCTCCCGCGCCGCGTTTACCTGATCTTCAATGCCTTGGATCTGACGATTCTCATAGAGGGCGGTGAGCGGACCTTTCGACGCAAAGTAGTACGAGAGCACCTCCCAGTTGCCGAAGTGGGGGACCAACATAAGGATCCCTTTCCCCTTACGGTCCTCGCCGAAAACACCACTGCCATGGACCGTCAACAAGCACCCGTCGATTTTCGAAGTCGGCCAGTGCCAAACCATCCCGCTTTCCATGTAGATAGTCGCGGTCTGACGAAGGCTCTCAATGGCAAGACGACGGCGTTCCATCCCGTGCACTTGGGGGTACGCAAGTTCGACGTTGCGCCGCGTGCTTCGCTGCATGCGCGTCCGTCCGAGCCAAATCAATTCGCCAAGACGACGTCCGAGCCAACGGACTAACCCGAGGGGTAACCATGAGAGGACGCGAATGCTGGCCACAACGAGCCGGTACGCGATCACGTCTCGATTTCGACGAATGGGATGCCGCACAACTGGGTTATTCTATTGAAAAGTAGCGACTTGTACCGGAACAATCTCGATTCAAATGCTGTCGTACAACCTCAAAGATCCCGATTCCGGCCTGGAAGTTGATCTCATCGATCACGGCGCTACCGTAACTCGAATCCTCACCCCGGATCGTCGGGGTTCATTGGCAGACGTCCTTTTGGGTTGTCCCACGCCTGAAGATTACTTACGACCACACCCTCACTTCAATTGTCTCGTCGGCCGTTATGCCAATCGCATCACCGATGCCCGTTTTCAACTCGACGGTATCTTGTACGAACTTGACGCCAATTTACCTCCGCATCACCTTCATGGCGGGAAACACGCGTTTGGGCTTCGAAGATGGAACAGCGAACCAATTGACCAAGGCGTGCGTTTTACGCTCATCAGTCCAGATGGCGAGGGTGGGTACCCTGGGGAACTAGACGTGGTTGCCGAGTACACCTTGCATGGAATGACTCTAGGCCTTCGTTATTCAGCGACCACGACACAGCCGACGCCCATCAGCCTTTCGTCGCACCACTACTACAACCTAAGCGGTATCCAGGGCAGTGCCATCGACGACCACCAAATTTCCATCAATGCTGCCGCCTTCCTTCCCGTTTCGACACAGCTAACGCAACTCGGAAGAATCGAATCCGTTACCAACACGCCATTCGATCTACAAAGTACTACGCGCATTGGTGATCGTCTCCGAAGCACACACGAGCAAATACACCCTGTGGGCGGATTTGATCACACCTTCGTCATCTCGGGTCAGGGGCTACGAGAGGCAGCGCACGTTACGGACCCCTATTCAGGCCGTTCTTTGACCGTACGGACCGACCAGCCAAGCATGCAACTGTATACGACCAACACGCTTCGTGCTCAGGGTAAGGAAGGAATCGTTTATCAACCTCACCAAGGAATATGCCTTGAAACACAACAATTTCCTGACGCACCCAATCAAAAAAATTATCCTCAACCGATCTTGCAGCCCGGCGAAATCTTCACAGCCACAACGGAATTTGTCTTCGGACGGATACCCGATTGAAATGTTCCAACACCTATTTGGTACGGTCTCGGTTATTTTGTCACCGAGAAGGTCTCTCGTATTGTCCCCAGCACTCCGCGCATAGACTTCGAGGGTGCCAATGAAAGCGATTTTGTTTGATCTTGGCGGCGTCCTCATTGATCTCGCCCCGTCGAGAGTATTCGAACACTGGGCCAAGGCTGCGGACGTGACCCCCGCGAGTTTGGCCGCCCGATGGAAAATCGAAGCGGCCTATAAAGCCCACGAAGAAGGGAAGATGGAGTTCATTGAATTCACGAGCCATCTACAAAAACAACTCGGAATTTCCATTACACAGAGTGATTGGAAAACCGGATGGAATGCGCTTCTTGGCCAACCATTTCCAGACCTACTTCCCCGGCTCTCAGCGCTCGCAAAACGAATTCCATTGTATTGTTTCAGCAACACCAATCAGACCCATTGGACCGCGTTAACGGCTCGAACTAACCATCCGCAACTGGGTGGCTTTTTCCAAAAGATCTATCTGTCGTACGCAATTGGTCGCCGAAAGCCAAACGTTGAGTCGTATCGATGGGTTACCAACGATATGGGGTACCGTCCAACCGATATCGCATTCTTAGACGACAATGCAGCAAACATTCATGGGGCGAAACGAGCAGGGTTGTGCACAACGCACGTTACGAGCCCAAAGGTCGTGATTGACTTCCTGGATACGCTGACGGAGTCGAGATCGGACGGCGGTTAAATCGCACTATCTAAGAGCGCCTCGCGATGGCGATCGATTTTATCGAGGTAGCGCTCGCCCGCTCGAGCGAAGTCCTGTCGATTGCGGTTACGGAATCCAAGGTTGTACGACTTTAGAGCGCAGCTTTCCGATCCACACAATTCCTGGTAGTGAGCAAGAATTTGAGCACCGCAATATATATTTTCTTCGGGATCCGAAAGGTCAACGATTCCGCAAAAATGCTGCCAGAACTCCATGCGTATCTGAGCGGGTCCAATTGCGCCAACCGACGACGTCACATGTTTACGGAAAGAGCTTTCTGTTAACACAAGACTTGCCACCAATTCTGAGCTTAGCCTTTGGCGTTTCGCGGCTTCGAGGATCCAACCGGAGAATTCCACCGCCGTCTCGTGACGAATCCCAAAACTACGGTGAAGCTTGCCTGCAAATTGATCGCGCTCAACATTCCAGGGTGTCGAGCTCACCGCACTTTGTGGAGTTGCTACCCTCACAATGAGCCGTTCGGGTACCGGTTCAAGGGCAACCGACAGTCGCAGCGTCATGAGTATTAAACCGGCCCAAGCAATCGCTTTGGACACACGAAACGAGCGTCTTCGCGGCTCCAATACCGCGTCGTCGATGGGCTTAGTGGCGATGGCGAGGACCCTAAATCACGAACAGGGCCGCGAAGATTAGCCCATCTGCGAACGCAATAGTCAAAAAACCAGGCTAAAAATGGAGAAAAAGAGGACTTTTAGTGAAAAACTTACTTAGAGGGAATAAAAAATACTTTTGATATTCTAGATTACGATGTTCGCCCGCTTATGTCGTGTTCGAAAAGCCCATCATCTCAATGCTTTCAACTTGTAATTGTCCCACGTCACCACGGTTTCCGGGATCACGACCACCCATCGCCGGTCCTTTCCCGCGGCTGACGCGTTGTTGGGTGGCGGTTCATCCACAGCAGGTTGGCCATGACCACCGTTGTACTTTATCCCCATCTGCTTTCTTGCCTCGGCCAGAAACGGATCGCCGTCTTCTCCCGTCGAATTTTCAAGGACCTTGGCCTGACCCTGGATCATGACCGCTTGGAGTTCCGGGAACGCTTCATTGCGGTCAACGATTACGGAGCACCCAGGATTCCGCCGCAGGTTCACGATTTTTTGACCCCGTCCAAAAAAATAGACTCGACCGCCCGCCCAACCAAACCACATCGGCGTTAGGTTAATCCTCGCGTGAGGGCCGAGCGAAGCAATTCGCATATTCCATTGCGTGGTCATAATGTCGTCGACCTGAGATGGGCTTAGCGCCAGTTTTCGAGATATCCCCATGCACAACTCCCCCACTCATCTAATAGAGGCACAGCGGCAACCACCAGGCATCAATTCAGCTCATTCGGACCTACTATCCGTACTCAAGTCCCCGTTAACTGGGTAATAATCTTGATGCGATCCTCTTTTGGTAGTTGCGCATAAGCCGCCGAGGTTCGGTCCACAATATCGCCATACCTAGCCCGTATCTGTTCCGCTATCGTTTCCGGGTCGCCGGATACTGCGAACGAATTCATGATGTCGTCGGTGATCAGACCGCCCATTTCAACCCAACGCCCCTGCTTCGACATTGCATTCAACTCGGGTTGAAGTTCGCCAACCCCGATGCTGTCCAAAACAGGTTTGTAGGCCGGCGTCGAACCATAAAACGCAATCTGCTGCTTGGTTGCCGCACTGGCAGACTCAAGCTCCTTTTCATCACGACCTGTCACGACAAAGCATGGATAACTAATCTCAAAGTCTTCGCGTTTTTTACCTGCCTTGGCCCAACCTCGTTCGAGCGCGGGCATAGTCACTTCGCGCAAGTATTTTTCAGTAGTGAATGCATGCGCAATGATGCCGTCGGCCACTTCACCTGCTACCTCAGTCATGAGAGGGCCGACCGCCGCTAGAAATACGCGTGGGGCACCGTGTTCGGTGTTCGTCGGCGCGAAAAAGGGTGTCATCAATGTATGGTTATAAAACTTTCCCGTGAATTCGAGCGCCTCACCCTCGTACCAGTTGGCCCAGATCGCGCGCAAGGCGAGAATGAACTCGCGCATTCGAGCGGCTGGATTTGACCACGGCATACTGAACCGCTTGGTGATATGAGCGCGTATTTGAGAACCCAAGCCAAGCACAAAGCGCCCGTTCGACGCGGCGTTCAAGTCATGGCCAATGTTGGCAAGAATCATCGGCGTCCGAGCAAATGCAACGGCGATCCCTGTTATAAGATCGACGCGCGACGTTTGTTGCGCTGCAAACGCAAGCGGTAAAAACGGATCGTGCGACGTCTCGGCAGACGTGATGCCGCTATACCCCATTTCTTCCAGTTCTTGAGCTTGGGCTGCAACCGTCGCCAAATCCCAGCCGACACCGCCATCCACTTTCATCGCATTTCCTCCCGTTTTGCGAACTCTCGATTGTCTATTAGCGTTGCGGAATAAACAAACCTTCGAACGGACCTTTGCCACTTACATAATGCATCACGGTCGGATCCGATGATCCTACCTCGACGCAATAAACTAGGTCGTTCGGCACCCTCAAGTTCTGCCGGGTGTGGTCTGAAAAACCGAGCAGTAGGTCCAGGAGCACACGAATGGTGATGCCATGGCTCACCAACACAACCTCCTGATCCGAAGCATCCTTTAATTCGGCAACGAGGGGCGCCACCCGCGTCTTGACGTCCTGACGACTTTCACCATTGGGCGGACAATATCCTTCGGGATCGTCCTCGCGCGCTTGCCATTGGTCCAAGTGTAAAGATTGAAGTTCCTGGAGTGTTCGGCCGCTCCAATCGCCCATGCACACTTCGCGTAAGCGCTCATCGTATTCGGCCGGAACGTTAGTCTCCCGAACGATAGGTGCAACCGTTTGCATCGCTCTCCCTAGCGGCGAGACGATAATTCGGTCAATACCAAGCCTTCCTAATAACTGCCCATGGACCTCCGCCTGCGCAAGACCCAACGAAGTCAGCGGCGAGTCCGCCCAGCCTTGGATACGGCGTTCTACATTCCACTCGGTTTCACCGTGTCTGACGAGAAAAAATGTCGTCACGGATTAACACGAGCCAATTTCGCCGTACTTGAACTGGTCGCTAATAGCTTTCCAGCACCATCAAAAAGTCGTCCTTCAAGAAACGCGACAGTGCGCCCCATCGATACGACCCACCCTTCCGCAACCACAGGCCCCGGCCCCGTCGCGGAAACAAAGGTAACTTTAAGCTCCAGGGTTACGGCGCTGTATTCACCTTGACTCGCACGCCGTATCGCGTGCGCCATCGCCGCGTCCATCCACGCCGTCACGAAACCCCCTTGAACGACCCTTCCATCGCTATGACAAAACTCAGGTCGTGCCTCAAATTGCATGACAGCTTTTTGCGCTTGGTCGCTGTATTCCACCAACGATCCACCGCCAAGCAGCTCCATCAAGCCATTTCGATTTTCTGACACAAAAGACCTAGAGTTTGTTACTAAAGCACACGCGGCGTGTTCGTCAAAGCTCGAATCGATCCCCTCGAAAAGGTTCAAACGTCTGGTAGGCTACATCGAGTTCTACTCGCCCTATCGGCGAAATGATACTCGTTGTGATCCCTGCGTTTGCGTCTTCTCGTATACGCGCTTGGACTTCCGTTGTAGAGCCAATGACTCCAATTTCATCTATGACTTCATTCGAGAATGCCCCGGTGGTTCGTTCGCGATCCCTAGCAGCCCATCCCTCCCGAATTTCGGCGGCGACGTCTGGATACCCGCACCACTCTAGAAAACGGTTATACACAGGATTTGAGAAATACGGAGCAAAATGTGATCGGAAGAGCGCGCGTCCTTCTTCTTTATTGTCCGTCACATGGACCATGGCTCGATTAACGATCTCAATGTCGCGCCAATCCTTGCCTGCCCGCTCGGCTCCAACCTTCACGTGTTCCATCATCTTAGGTAACGCGCTTCTTGGCCAAAGATTGAAGATCACTCCGTCACCATATTCCGCCGCCATCTCGATCATTTTGGGTCGTAGAGCCGCTATGTAAATGGGTATCGCCGGTGTTGACGGATCCTGTTTGTAGCCACGGCTGTATAGCGTTTGCATGTCGGTGAAGGATGTTTTTTCTCCGGCGAGAATACTGCGCACCACAACGGCCGTTTCCTTAACCCGCGTTAGCGGTTTTTCAAGATCAATGCCATTGAATGCCTGCATGATGGTCTGGCTTGACGAGCCCAGTCCGAGCACAAAACGCCCCGGTAGCGCTTGCCCAATGACGTCGGCCATCGCCGCGAGTACCGTGGGCGTGCGCGTATAGACAGGGACGATAGCCATTCCGATCCGTAATGTCTGCGTATGTGCGGCAATCGCAGCGGCCATCGCAAGACCGTCTGGGGCACCGGGGTCCGAAAACCACCCATCTCGATAGCCATTCGATTCTGCCCACTGAACGAGATCGATCGTGTCTTGCAACGACTGGTTAAGTGGCAACGTCACGGCCACGCGCTTCTCTAGCGACATAACTTCCACCACGGAACTGCTTCGGGCGGCCGAGAGTCTCATTACCTCGACCGAAAGATCAACCCTGCTACTCTGTCCCAACAAAAACCGGAACCCGATGAGCCAGAATGCCGATATCCATACGGCTTTGGACCTGTACCCTCGCAAGCACCTCGGCTGTACACTTTTGCAATACGGATGAGGGAGGCTCCTATGAGCGAAGTAGAGCTCACGCCCGTGCGGCCAGCACACGTTTTCGATGAAGCCGCACTAGAGGCCTACATGAGAACCGAGCTTGGTGGTTACCGGCCACCGATGAAGGTTCAGCAATTCGAAGGTGGGCAGAGTAATCCAACATTCATGCTCGAAACGCCAACGGACCGGTACGTATTGAGAAAACAACCGCCCGGTGAGTTGCTCCCATCAGCTCACCAGATCGATCGGGAATACCGTGTCATGGACGCTTTGCACGGAACAGGCGTACCGGTCCCAAAAATGCACAGCCTCTGCGAAGACCCAACAATCATCGGCACCAAGTTCTACATTATGGAAATGGTTGAGGGCCGTCTGTTCACGAAAACGACGCTACCGGAGTTAACCCCCGCTGACCGGCGCGAGATTTATTTCGATATGGCCCGCGTACTAGCAGCATTGCATCGCGTGGATCCGGCCGTCGTCGGGCTCGACGACTTCCGCCGCCCAGGAAACTATTTTGCCCGTCAAGTGAATCGTTGGACTAAGCAGTACCTCGCCTCAGAGACCGAACATATCGACGCGATGAACCACCTGATTGACTGGTTACCCAAGAACATACCGGCCGAGTCGAGCACCGGAATCGTCCACGGTGATTTCCGACTCGGCAATCTGTTGTTGCATGAAACCCAACCCAAGGTCGTTGCGATACTCGATTGGGAACTCTGGTCAGTCGGCGACGCGCTCGCCGATCTCGGCTACCTGTGTCAGGAGTACCATTATTTAGTCAGTGAAACGGAAGACATGCTCCCCGGTGCAGATCTCGAAAAACTCGGAATCCCGACGGAAGAGGAGCTTATCCATACCTACCGCCTTGCGGTGGGACGCGGGCCGATCGATAACTGGATTTTCTATATCGTCTACAACATGTTTCGATCCGCCGGCATCATTCAAGGCGTCTACAAACGCGGCCTTGACGGCAACGCCAGTTCCGATAAAGCCCTTGAATACGAAGGTGTCGCACGCGTTCGTGCCGAACGCGCTTGGACGTTGATTACCGAGCTCGGTTTGCGCTAACGGAGCTTCGTTACAGCATCGTCTCTGCAATAAGTTGCAGTGCCTCCGGTTGCCCACTCCCAATTAGCATCGTCCCCACCTCGCCGCGATCACCCGCTTCTTTCCAACGTTGCAGACGATCGCGTATTCGATCCGCAGGTCCAATGAGATGACAAGCATCAATGAGCTCCGCGGGAACAGCCGCCATTGCTTCTTCACGTCGGCCCGATAGATAAAGATCTTGGATGCGAACAGCATCCTCCTCAAAACCAAGTTTCTTCGCGTAATCGTTGTAAAAGTTTTTGTCGCGCGCTCCCATACCGCCTATGTACAACGCCATGTTGCCTCGAATAGGCAGCATGCACTCCTCCACGCTGTCCCCTATCACAACGGTCACGAACGGTGATATATCGAAATCGGCTAACGACTTGTTCCCAGCCGCTGCAAATCCCTTGCCGATCGGCTCTTCAAAAACGCTGAACTTGTCAGGATCCATCCAAATGGGAAAGAGACCATCACACACTTCAGCGGCGGCGGTCACACCCCGCGGAGTGATGCTCGCCGCGTACACCGGAATATCCTCTTCGCAATGAAGAATACTCTTCATCGGCTTACCCAAACCAGTCGCGGCGTCACCTCGATACGGCAACTGATATTCCTTACCGTCGTAATTTGCCGGCCCCTCTCGGGCAAAAATCTGTTTCATGATCTCAACATATTCCTTCAGGCGGGTAACGGGCCGACCATATGGAACGCCATGCCAACCTTCCACAACTTGGGGCCCAGACGCTCCTAAACCAACGATAAACCGACCCCCCGATAAATCTGCCAACGTCATCGCCGTCATCGCCGCCATCGCAGGCGTCCTAGCAGGCATTTGCATAATCGCGGTGCCTACCTTGATCGTTTGTGTTTGCGCCAAGATCCAGGCAGCAGGGGTAACCGCATCGGATCCCCAGGCCTCGGATGTCCAAATAGATTCGTACCCGAGACTCTCGGCGTGCAACACATTCTCAATTGGAATATTGATCCGCCGGCCTGAAAAACCGGAAATAAGCCCGAGTTTCATGGTTCGCTCCTGAGAATACTGTTCAAGAAAAACAACATATCACGAACAACCATCTAGACCGCAACATCGATCCGACCCGAGTCTGTTCGAAATGACGGAAGTCTTAACCCATGGTCCCGAGTGTATTCTTCCGCTGCTGTGCATTGATGTACTCGACAATATCGGCGGACTCATACAGCCACTCGACGTCGCCTGTATCTCTTTCAATGCGCAAACACGGCACCGTGCCTTTACCGCCTCCCCGGATCAAATCGATGTATGCCTCGCGGTCCAACAAAATATCGCGCATGGGGACGCTCACATCGACTCCATCCAAAAACTGACGGACCCGACGACAATAAGGGCAGGAATCGTACTGATAGAGTATGTACTGCTCCGTCATGCGGTGCAGTATAGACTGCGCGTATGGCACGATCACAGGTAACTCGAGTTAACCGTCTCCGAACGGCAATCATCGCCGTCGGTGCAGTAGTAATCGTTGCGTTGGTTTTCGTCGGAATACTATACAGCTCGGGCCGATTAGGGGCTGGTGGTTCAGGCGCGGAAAACAGATATCGAGATCTCGGGCGAAATCCTCACGCCATGCCGATCGAGATCGTTGAGTACTTTTCCTACGCCTGCATCCACTGTAGGAACTTCGATCCTGTTATCGAAGACTGGAAGACGACGCTCCCAGCGGGGGTTCAATTTCGACGCGCCCACGTGGGGTACTCGAGCGAAATTGCGCTTCTCGCACGTTCCCACTATGCGCTTGAGCAGCACGACGCACTCGAACGAAACCATACGCGACTGTTTAGAGCAATACACGATCGAGGGAAACGCTTTCAGACTGCTGAATCGATTGCCGACTACGTCGACGGCTTCGGTATCAAACGCGACGTGTTTCTGAGTACGATCAATGGGCGCCGCATTAGCCAACTTGCCCTCGCGGACGATCAACGGTGGAGGGAATACGGCCTGACGGGTGTCCCGGCATTGGTCGTCGCCGATAACTATGTGATTAACATGGATCTAGGACGCACACGCGCACTAGAAATAGTCGATGCGTTGGTGAATGAGTTGCTCGCTAAATCCTCAGGTCAATAACCCCTTGATCGCAGTGTTGCGGCGTAGCCGCCAGCGTTCCAAACCACGAACGGCATTGTGACAAAAAAACGATGGCGCCGACTTTGGTCGCGCTTGATTCGGTCCATTTTCATCTCAGCATTAATCGGTTTGGTTGGTGTCGGAGCCTACGTGGTGTATCTGGACGGCACCATTACTCGGACATTCGAAGGACGCCGATGGACGGTTCCCGCACGGGTCTTCGCGCAGCCGCTCGAATTCTACGAAGGCATGGGCCTTTCTCAAGAGGCATTTCTCATCGAGCTAGACCGACTTGGATACAGCCCGCACAGGTCCGGCGAGTATCCAGGGACCTACCACATCGGCCCAAGATCCGTCGTTGTCACGCTGCGACCCTTCCGGTTCCCAGACGGTCACCGTGCCGCACAGACAGTATCTGTTCGATTCCGCGGTGACCGCCTCTCGCGTTTATTATCCGCAGGGCCAACTGGTCCCGTCAGACTAGAGCCAGCCGTCATCGGAAGTTTTTTTCCTAGTCACGGCGAAGACCGTCTAATTGTCGAACCAGAGAACACGCCGCATTTATTGACCGAAACGTTGATCGCCGTCGAAGACCGAAACTTTCAAAGCCATTGGGGCTTCGACATTGGCGGCATTCTACGAGCATTGATGGTCAACGTTGCCGAGGGAAAAGTACGCCAGGGCGGAAGCACGCTAACCCAACAATTGGTGAAATCTTATTTCCTCGATAACCGCAGAACGTTTATTCGCAAATTTCGTGAGCTCATCATGGCCATCATCCTCGAACGCCAATTCGAAAAAGAAGAACTGCTCAACGCATACATTAACGAAATTTTTTTGGGGCAAAACGGGCACAGAGCAATTCATGGATTTGGGCTTGGAAGCCAGTTCTATTTCGGTCGCCCACTTGAGGAACTCGGCACCGAAGAAATCGCACTGTTAGTCGCCATCGTTCGCGGTCCGACCTATTACAACCCATACCGCTATCCCGAACGCGCTCAGGCCCGCCGCGACCGAGTTCTTAATACCATGCGCGCTTACGACTTGATCGATGATGCCACTGTCCGAGCAGCACTCGCCAATCCGATTCAACTAGCCACGTCGCGAGCCGGCGGACGCTATTACCCGGCATTCATGGATCTCGTCCGACGCGAATTGTCCCGAGATTTCGATTCCGACGATCTCGCCGATAACGGCTATCGAATATTCACTACGTTAAAGCCATATCTCCAAGACGCGGCCCAAACCGCCACGCTTCGGACCCTGGGTAAATTGGAACGTGAGCGAAACTTGCCGACAAAAACGTTAGAAGCGGCCGTGATCATTCGTCACAGCCAGACTGGGGACGTCCATGCAGTGGTTGGCGGGCGTACCCGAGGGAGCCAGGGCTTCAATCGGGCTCTCGACGCGCGTCGACAAGTCGGGTCGCTGTTGAAACCCGTCGTAGCCTTAAGCGCTCTTGAAAGCGGCCATTATCACCTAGCCTCGTCCGTCGATGACGCACCCATTGTGCTGCCAGATTTCAACAATTGGACGCCGCTCAACTTCGACGGACAATTCCGCGGGCCCGTTCCACTCATACGTGTGTTAAGCGACTCCCTCAACGTCGCGACCGTACGGGTTGGTATGGACGTTGGCGTCGCGAAAGTGGCGAACCGCATCACAAATCTTACCGGGAAGCCCATCGCGCATCCGTTCCCTTCATTATTTCTCGGCGCGCTGGATCTCACGCCCTTCGAAGTCTCGGAACTTTACGCTGCCTTCGCCAGTGGCGGATTCCTAACTCCAGGTAGGTCCGTCGTGGTGGTGTTAGACGATAGAGCCGCCACCCTGTCTCGCTACGCAATTGACGTTAAACAGATATTTAGCCCCGATAATGCAGCCGCGATGACACGCGCATTACAAGTTGCCATGCAACGCGGTACCGGGCGCTCTTCTCAGTTTCGCTCAACGGGAATCGCCGGTAAAACAGGGTCATCGGACAATTACCGAGATAGTTGGGTGGCTGTATTTGACGCCAACCTACTTACCATCGCGTGGATTGGGAAAGACGACAACGGAGCCCATGGTCTCAGCGGGTCGAGGGGGGCGCTTCGTTTATGGGATCTATTGGCGCAGGATCTCGACATTCAAAGCGCGCTAGTACCAGGGTTAAGCAACGAGTTGGCGTGGACTTGGATCGACTACCAAACTGGAAACGAGACTACCGAACAATGTCCAAACGCGGTAAACGTTCCCCTCCCGCGTAGCGTTGACTTACCAAGTAAAATCGAGTGCGCGCGAGGGTCGTCTCGACGCCGTAGTAAAATTCCGTAATGGCTCGACTGACGGTTCTTCTTATTTTTTTATTTTCGGCCGGATGCGCCGTTAAAGCGCCAGCGCCCTCGGAAAGCCAGTCCACGGCCAAGCCGAAAAGCGGGGGATTATTCGAAACCACCAACACTGTATCGACAAATCTGATCTCGAACGCACGCGACATGATTGCCAAAGACAATGTGGTGGACGCAATTGTTTTGCTTGAGCGGGCGTTACGCCTGGATCCACAAAACGGCTATACCTGGCTCCTTCTAGCCGAGGCGGAACTCAGTCGCATGGGATTTATTCGGGCGGAACAATTTGCTCGGAAAGCTGTCCTTTTCCTTTCGAAAATGGACCAAATTCAAGCATGGCGAACGATAGCGAATGCGCTCGATGGGCGCGGGGACAAAAACGCGGCTCGATCGATCCGCGAATTGCACAACGTCCGTTGACGGCAAATCAACGGCTTAATCAGGGCTTAAATCGACCTCCAGAATTCGCGTCACAAAACTCGCGGAGAAACCTAGCTTCGTTGCAATATCCTCTAATACCCTTCGTTCGGGCTCCATGGTATGGCCCTCTGCTCGAGCGACAATGCAAAGGTCTTGCAATACCTGCATCGCCTGAGTAGAGCTTGCGACTTCTTTTACGCGGTCAATCCGATCATCGAGATCCTCCTCCAATGCGCTTACATCGACGGTTTCCTTGAACGCTCCTTTGCCAAAAAACTTCTCGAAAATCGCAATTTCCGCTTGAGTGATTTCGCCGTCGGCACGCGCGACCGTGAGCGATGCTGCAAAGAGTAAGCGACGCATCGCTTCGGCTGCCACGGTCTTTGCCTCAAGGTAACTTGGTTCCATAAAGCTCATCAGCTTCTGCACACCCATTTCAAGTTGCGCAATACTTCCCCCGGCGGAATTAACCAACTCCGACCGATGGAAAAGCTCTAAGGCTTTCACTCGTAGCGGGCTAAATGGATGGGTAGAAAACCAATCCTCGCTAGGCGCTCCCGCGCCTGGGTCGGCGTCTTCTTCTTGCATCTGATCGACCTGTGACAAGAAGTCGGCAAGTTGGAAACTGATGGTTCGTCCGGATAGACCAGATGCCAATTTGAATAACGCACGTGCCACACCCTCCTGATCCTCCGCGCAATAAGCCCCGGCACGGTCCGCAGATATTTCTGCGTACCGCGACCAAGCGAATAAGGACAGAGCGAGCCGTGGGTCAGGTTTCTCTTCGCCCCGAAGTACAAATCCAATCGGTATGTCATGGTGCGCATAAACATGATGCCCAAGTTCATGGCCCATCACGAAAACGATTTCAGATCCTTCAAAATCTTCCAACAACGCCGAGGAAAACATAACCAACAGCCGACCCTCCTCGGGTCGAAAGCACATGGCGTTGTGCTGCGGGCTCGGAAATACAAACAGCTCCAAAGGTAATGCAACACCCAACTTTTCTATGCACGCATCCGCCATCGATCGCAACGACGGAGCCATCGCTGGGCTCAGGCGGACTGCAGTTGCAAGGAGCCGTCGTCGAGTCCGAAACGGAGCGTCGCCCTCTAGCCGAGCAATCCGTTCCTTGATCCGAACAATCGTTGGATCCCGGCCAAGAGCATCAAAGAGATCGAGGTCGTTACTACAACGGATTTTCTCCGCTTCCGTCATTCAAATTTGTCGCTGTTAATCCAAATCCATCAGTCTTCGGTATTGACGCAAGTGACGCCGTGAAGACAACTGGTCACCTCGAATTTCATAGATACGCGCCAGGTTGTAATGCGCGTCGGCAACAGACAGTGCTTTTCGATAAAACTTGACCGCGAGATCAATCTCGTCAAGTTCGTCGAACACCGTCCCCATGTTGTAGTGAGCTAGTTGATGGGAAGGCGTTGTTTCGAGCGCACGATGATAGTGCTGTTTTGCGCGTTTTAGGTCACCTCGTAGTTGACACAGACGTCCAAGATTGACGTGCGCATCGGCGTTCTTTGGATCCAAGTTGATTGCTTGCTGGTACGCATCAGGAGCCTTCTCAGGATCAACTTCTTCGAGCTCAAGCCCGAGGTTGTACCAATCGTCGCTATCGAGTTCATCAAAAGACTGCTTGGCGCGGTCGCCACGGTGTGCCATCGAAGCAACGTTGTCAGCCGGTTCGGCTGCCGCAAAATTCAATAGACCTTGCCCCGTTTGGGCGTCCCAGATGCCTTGACATTCACGAAGAACGACGTTGTCGCCGTCGGCATAAATTGGAAGCGAGGAAAGCGTTCGTTCATCCGTGACCCTTCGACACAACTTCGACAAAACGGAAAAGGTCCGCCGTACTTTCACATCGGCATCAAGCAAACGGCGCGCCGTCCGAAGTAAAACTAAATCTTGGAATCCGAACCGATACTCGTACCGATCACCTCGCTCGGGCTCGATAAGACCCCGTTCAACGAAGTGCCTAATTTGGCGCAAAGGTAGTCCGGTAAGTCCCGCTACTTGGCGCGTGGTATAACGGTGGTCAGATCCGCGCCGATCAGTCTCGCTTTTTTGAGGCGCTACGAACAAGTCCGACATGGCACTCCCGACACTCGCCTGGTCTGGTCAGCCTTCGGTAGATCCGTCCCGACGTCACAACCCACTAACAGCCCAATTCCTTGCGGCCGTCAAACACCATCGCTTTTCTGGATTGCGCTTCGGTTCTGGAGAATATAGCCGGTAACTCGTCAGCCCTCAACAGGCGCCTTCGCGTAACTCAGAAATTCATCCGTTATTCCGCTGTCGCGGTCTTCCGGTTCCATGAACGCATGATCGTACCGGTAAATCGCTTGGCTCGAATCGCGTGGCCGAGAGCGGCAACCTGGTCGTTATCGACTTCATAGATCACACGAATCCCGCACACTGGAGTAACGGCGACGCGTTCGCTCCCCGCCATGAACCCTCGAAACGAATCGCCTCTACAAATACGGCCACGGCGTTGCTGAAAGTCCAGCAAGTGCTCGTTACGCAGACCGCGGCAGCGCTGATAGGTCTGAGCAATCCACGAGCGGTTGCCCAACCCCCGCATCAGCAGCGTACTTTCATCTAGCACTTCGATGCGCCTGGTGGTTCGCATGGTCAAGCACCGCACGGACGCGCCATACGCTTCAGCGGGAAGAGGTTCGGCTAGTATCGCTTCCAACGATTCTTCGGCGGCCATATCTGCGCAGGTGCTAAGAAGTACCACCATCGAAAAAAAGATCGAACGATGCCTGATCATTCCTCGATGGTACGCCACGTTCGACGCACATCTAACCCCGGATTCATCACCTACCATACGATTTCATCCATCGGCCAGTCCTGAAAAGCTTGCCGATTGACGAGCTTTCGCCTTGACGTCAACGACGTCTCGCACGCTGTCGACATCCGCGCCGAAGGCTCTCCGCAAGTGTTGGGGTAGAACGATTTAGTCGAGATAGCGACTTTCTAAATGAACTTTAAACGCTTGTGCACTTAGCGGTTCCCCTGTGATTTTTTCGATCAGAGGTCCGGTCGCTAAAAGACGGCCCTGAGAATGGACCTGATGGCGTAACCAGCCAACCAAACTACCAAATTCTCCGTGGGCAATTAAACCGGGTAAATCATCGATGGCTTCCATCGCAGACTTAAACAGCTGCGCTGCGGCGAGCGCGCCAAGGGTATAGGTCGGAAAATAGCCGATCGCACCGGAAAACCAATGCACGTCTTGCATACAACCGTCTGCATCGTTTCCCTCGGTATCCAATCCAAGGTAAGACTGCATTTTTTCGTTCCAGGCATCGGGAATATCGGCGGGATCAAGATTGCCAGCTACTAGCGCTTTTTCGAGCTCATAACGCAAAATCACGTGCATGGGGTAAGTGGCTTCGTCCGCGTCGACGCGTATAAAACCACGCCCCACTTTCCTAACGTGCTGCAGCAGATTGTCTGCAGACCATTCTGCCGATTCATTACCACCACCAAAAGCGTCGCGAATATGCGGCGCCGCGAACGCGATAAAGTCAGGGCTCCGACACACCTGCATTTCCATGAACAGCGATTGACTCTCGTGCAAGGCCATGCCGCCAGAACCACCCACCGGTTGAGTGCGCCACAAGGACGGTAGACCCTGCTCGTAGAGAGCATGACCGGTTTCGTGCAATACGCCAAACAACGACTCGAGAAAATTGTTTTCGTTATAGCGCGTGGTGATACGCGTATCGTCTGGCACACCTCCACAGAACGGGTGATGACTGACGTCGAGTCGGCCGTGCTCGAAATCGAATCCTAACCGCGTCATCATCACCCGCCCGAGATTCGCCTGACGGTCTTCGGCAAAGGGACCTTCAATCGGAATCGCGGGTTCTTGTCTGGCTAGAATGGAATCGATACAACCCGGAAGAAAATCCAATAAGACACGGAACAGTGGATCAACATCGGCTTGCCGTAATCCGGGTTCGTATATGTCCAAAAGAGCGTCGTAGAGTTCCAAGCCCTTCGCTTCAGCAAGACACTGTGCCCGATGCCTCGTTAGATTTACGACCTCGCTTAATAAAGGAAGTATGCCGTTGAAATCATTTGCGGCACGGAGCTGCCGCCAGCGTTGCTCACAAATTGACGTTGCTTTTGAGTACGCCGTTACGAGATCTGCTGGGACTGCCATGGCTGCGTCGAAAGATCGCTCCATCTCTCGTACGTTTGCCCGTTGCCATGCCTCCAGCGGTTCGTCAGCCGTTGCGTGGATAAGGTCGGCTATTTCTGGCGCGGAAAGTTCACCGTGTAGTACGCCGTTTAGTGTTGCCAACGCCTCTGCGCGCGCGACCCCGCCGCCGGGCGGCATGACCGCAGCATCATCCCAAGACAACATCGCAACCGCGTGGTTTAGATTGTTGATCTTGCTAAACCGAGCTTCCAGCGTTTCGTAATGCATCAACATGTCCCATCGGCGCGAGTGATCGCTAGTATACGGTGCGAGGGGCAGCTGCTCGTTGGCCCCATACACATTAACCGCAGAGGTCCTTTCAGGCATTTACCAGAGGAGAAAATCTTACAGCCTTGCAGTCGAGTCCTCGCGACTAACGTAACCAACACGTTTTGATCCGAAGGACGGTGAATCCTCTGCGCAATTCACCTGCCCTAGCGTTTATCGGGAGAGCGTGCTCAGATTAGGACCGTGTTGCCTCAATCCCAAGGCACCTAAAGTTTGGACACCGAAACTCACTACAGTCGTCGAACCGCAATGACTTTAGTCATCGCCAGCATGGTGGGAACCGGAGTCTTCACTAGCCTCGGGTTTCAGCTCGAGGAGATTCAGTCCGGCTTCGTATTACTCCTGCTCTGGGTCGTCGGTGGCATCGTCGCCCTCGCCGGGGCGGTCAGCTATGCCGAGCTGGGTGCTGTACTGCCCCGTTCGGGGGGTGAATACAACTTTTTGGCTCGGATATACCATCCCGCGGCCGGTTTCGTTTCCGGCTGTATCTCAACCATTATGGGATTTTCAGCACCGTCTGCGCTCGTCGCAATAACCTTTGGCAGCTATGTAGCAAGCGCCTTCCCAGGCCAATCTCCAACGCTATGGGCCGTCGGTTTGATTCTCGCCTTAACAGGCTTTCATACGACGACGCGCCGCGCCGGTGCCCGCGTCCAAAGAGCAACGACTTTCGTGAAGATTGCGTTGATCGTTTCATTTTGCGTAGCTGCGTGGTTTTGGGTACCCGTCATCCAACCGATCAATTTCTCACCCTCCCTGGATCAGCTGCCGCTGATAACCAGCGGCGCTTTCGCAGTCGCCCTCATTTACGTGTACTACGCCTATACCGGATGGAACTCCGTCACCTACATGATGGACGAATTTGAAAAACCCGGGGAAATGTTATCGCGTGTAATGGGCAACGGAACACTGATCGTGTTGTGCCTCTACCTGCTCCTTAATTTCACATTCCTAGTGACGACGCCCATAGATCTTATGGTCGGTCGGGTTGAAATCGGCTACGTCTCGGCAAACTACGTTTTTGGTCGTAACGGTGCTGCATTAATGGGCGTCATGTTGGCTGTGCTCCTTATCTCAACACTGAGCGCTCTGACGCTCGCCGGGCCTCGAGTGATCCTGGTGCTAGGCCAGGACTTCAGCAAACTGCGGTTCTTCGCAAGAACCAATCAGGCTGGCGTACCCTTCATCGCCGTGCTAACTCAGTCCGCACTATCGCTCATATTTATTGCGACGGCGTCGTTCGACTTTATTCTCGTATTCGCCGGCTTCGCCCTCGGTCTAAATAGTTTCGTGACGGTATTGGGAGTCTTCATCCTGCGGTGGCAAGGACGGGCTCCTGGTCCCGAGTATCAAATCCCTTTTTATCCGTTACCGCCCTTGTTATTTCTAGCGCTGACGGGCTGGACACTGATTCACATTATGAGCTTACGCCCTGCAGAAGCATGGGCTTCGCTGGCGGTAATTGCGATCGCCACAATCCTGTACGCGGTTCTGCGGGATAAACGCCCACCCACACCCTAGGTCGACGACCCAGCCGCTAACTGAAAGTCGCCAATCACACCGTCCGCGATCAAACCATCGATTTCGGCGTTGCTAAATCCAAGTTCACTCATAATCGCCCGCGTATGCTCCCCGTGGTGTGGCGCCCCGAGGCGTATCTCGGTCGGCGTCGCTTCGAAACGGGCTGCGTTACGCGCTTGTCGCAAACGACCCACATGAGGGTGTTCCGTTTCCACCACGATTCCGCTCGCCTCAACCTGCGGATGATGAATCATTTCATGTCGTTTAAGCACCGGCGCACACGGGACACCCGCGGAGTCTAGAATTTCAAGCCACTCGTCCGCGTTTTTTTCAAGGAGTGCCTCTTGCGTTAATTCCAAGCGCTCGTTGGCATAGCGATCACGACCCGCCGCGGTCTTAAAGCGATCATCTTCAAGCCACTCTGGATAGCCAACCGCTTTGCAAAGACCCCGCCACTGTTCGTCGCTCATGACCGAAACACTGATGTAGTCGGACTTCGTTTCGTAAATTAAGTCAATAAAGGTTGCGGCCCTCGCGGAACTAACTTCTTTACCCACAAACGTTTGTCCACCCATGTCCGAGGACCACATAAACGCAACGACCGCATCAAGCATGGACAATCGTACATGTTGTCCTTGTCCAGTACGGCCACGTGCAACCAGCGCCGCCGTGACCGCTTGTGCTGCGGTGATGCCCGTCAACTTATCGGGCAAAATCGTCCGGATAAGCCGAGGCCTCGCTTGATCTGATCCAGCCTGGACACTGGCGAGACCTGAGATGGCTTGAATGATCGGGTCGTAAACAGGCTTATGCGCATACGGTCCGGACTCTCCCCAACCACTCATGGACACATAAATTAGTCCGGGGTTAACGGTCCGAAGTTGTGGCTCATCAATCCCGAGCCGGGACATCACGCCAGGACGAAAGTTTTGGACAAACACATCGGCGTCTTTTGTGAGTTTCAACATCAATTCGCGACCAGCTTCCACTTTCACATCCACGGAAAGCGAGCGCTTGTTTCGATTGTTGTTCAAGAACGCCGTGGAAAAGTGACGCTGACCATCTCCTGCGCGCCGAACATAATCGCTCCGTATTGGCGCTTCAATCTTAATAACATCTGCACCTTGATCGGCAAGAATCATGGTGGCATATGGACCTGCAATCATCGTCGTGAA
>CAJWCW010000004.1 GCA_913030615.1 uncultured Gammaproteobacteria bacterium
ACTGGGAAAAGGTCTGGTAATTTACGCGCTGATGTGGCCAAACGTTGCTCGGCTACACGTTCATGCATAGGGTAGCTACGCGAGTCATTTTCCCGACGGGTATGTGTTGCTGAAGGTACGAAATTGATGAGGAATTCAGTGAAAATTTGGTTATTTGGCGTGGCGCTTGGTTGCGCAACTTATATGCACGCGATCGAGCGCTACGCCTACTTTGGTGACTTGCACGTCCATACTCGATTTTCGATGGATGCGTTTGCGTTCGGAACGCGGGCGACGCCGGACGATGCATACCGGTTCGCGCGCGGTGCGGAAATACGTCACCCCGAAGGTTATGCCGTCCAGCTCGATCAACCGCTGGATTTCTACGCTGTCACTGATCACGCCGAATACCTGGGGGGCTTGACGACGTTGAGTAATCCAAACCACCCCCTCTATAGGACAGCAACCCAACTGGGCATTCTGGACGAGTCTACTGTAGTCGAACGAGGCAGAACCCACCCGGATGCCAGTTCCTTTGTGGTAGAAAACATAACCCAACGCGAGGTACGGGATGCCTGGCGGCACGTAGTGGACGCAGCTCAGCGCCACTACGAGCCGGGAGAATTTACGACGTTCATCGGTTACGAATACACGTCTTTTCGAGATGCCGGAAATCTCCATCGAAACGTCATATTCGGTTCGGATCAGGTGCCGATCGACATATTCGGGCGACTCGATTCTTTTAATCCAGAGGATTTATGGCGCTGGATGGACGAACAACGCGGGCAGGGTATGCGGTTGTTATCGATTCCGCACAATTCGAACGGTTCCGACGGATGGATGTTCCAGGACGTCAAATGGGATGGATCACCTATCGACACGGAGTACGCGTCATTACGCATTCGTAACGAGCCACTTGTCGAAGTCACCCAGGTTAAGGGGACATCGGAGACTCATCCGTTTTTGTCTCCGAATGACGAGTGGGCGGACTTCGAAATTTTTCCTTATCGGGTTGCTTCCTGGCTTAAGAGTCGACCTCGAGGTAGTTATGTCCGAGACGCATACCTGACTGGCCTTCAGGTGGAGCGAAGAACCGGCGTTAATCCTTATCGGTTTGGCGTGGTGGGGGCTTCCGATACACACAACGGGGGTTCGCGTTTTGACGAGAGGACGTACGCTGGCAAGGTCGGGATGCTTGACGCAGTTCCCGAACGGAGGGGGTCGGTTCCCGTTCGAGTAGAAGGTACGGTCCCTGCATACCGACAGGTCTACCGTACCCATTATGGGGCGTCGGGACTAACCGGCGTGTGGGCGGACGGGAATACTCGTGAGGCCATTTTTACCGCGTTCACCCGGAAGGAAACGTTCGCGACAAGTGGCCCTAGAATTCGCATTCGCATGTTTGCAGGTCATGACTTTCCGAATGACCTAATTACACGCGCCGACTACGCGCGAGTTGCGTATGCCAGAGGCATCCCGCAGGGAGGTGTATTAAGGCGCCGACGAACAGCCCCCGAATTATTGGTTGTCGCTGTTCGGGATCCAAACGCCGCCCCGCTGCAACGACTGCAAATTGTCAAAGGCTGGCTTGAAAACGGTTCAAAACGCGAACGCGTATATGACGTTGCCTGCTCGGACGGTGACGAGGTCGACCTGGATACAAACCGATGTCCTGATAATGAGGCCGCCGTCGATATATCGACATGTGAAATCAGTCAGAATTCAGGAGCAGCGCAGCTTTCAGCCATTTGGGAGGACCCAGATTACGATTACGCCCATCCAGCCTTTTATTATGCCCGAGTAGTTGAAAATCCGACCTGCCGTTGGTCGACATGGGATGCTATTCGGGCTGGCGTCGCGCCCCGCGCCGGGCATCCAACGACAATACAAGAACGGGCCTGGACGTCTCCGATCTGGATACGCTGACGGTAGGTTTGCTACCCATACATTCCGTTCAGGCTTCGGCACTCGGGCGAGCAGAGACTTCGGCATGCCACCGTTGAACGTTAGAGCAATGCTCGGGAATCGGTACACGAGCAGCTCCAGCAGCGAAATCGATCGTACACAACGCCGTGATGTCGGCGATGCTGAATGTTTCGCCAGCGATGAATGCGGAGCCGTTGAGCGCTGTATCAAGCGAATCGTAAAAACGAAGCATCGCGTTCTTGCCGCGTTCTGCGAGGGCTGGAATCGCGTCGACCGAGCCGGCATTGCCGGCTAATCCACGCGATGCGAAACCCGGGAAGGAATTTCTGAACGCGTCCGCAGCGGCGAGAAGACCATCAAATTCCATGTGTCTTTGTCGGGCTTCTATATGCGCTTTGCTGATGGCATCGCTGCCTAAGAGTGGTGGTTCTGGGTGCGTTTCCTCGATGTATCGACAGATCGCTACGGTTTCGTCGATAACGGTACCGTCGTCGAGAACAAGGGTCGGCAAAAGACCACGGGGATTGATTGAGAGGAACGATTCGTCGAGATTCGCTCCCTTGATGATGTCGACCTGAATGTTTTCGCAGTCAACGCCTTTTTCTGCCATGAAGACGCGAACGCGCCGGGGGTTTGGTGCCATCGTGCTGTCGTAGAGTTTCATTGGTTATTTTCGTCCGTTCCGAATGGGTGCATTTCCTCATGGTCTGAATGCCAGTGCAAGACCATCGCAAACATCGCACGTTGGCTAATCGTTACAATCGCAAATCATTGAAAGTTCTCAAGGACGACTGTGTACGACGAAGTCCACCGGCCCCGATTCCATTTTTCCGCGCGTCAAAATTGGCATAACGATCCCAATGGCTTGATCTACCATGCGGGGCGTTGGCACCTTTTTTTTCAACACAACCCCGAAGAGACCGTCTGGGGGAACATGACGTGGGGACATGCGGTGAGCGACGACCTCGTGCATTGGGTTCAAATGGAGCACGCGCTGTATCCGGACGAGCACGGGACGATGTTTTCGGGATCGGCCGTCGTCGACCGGTTCGATACTTCGGGGTTGGGTGAAGACACCTTGCTCGCGTTCTACACGGCGGCGGGTAATCACGTTGAGCCTCCAAAACCTTACACCCAATGTCTTGCGTACAGTACCGATAGTGGTGACACCTGGCTGAAGTTCGACGAAAACCCGATTGTTCCCTGGATCGACGCACATAATCGAGATCCAAAGGTAGTCTGGCACGCACCGACTCGGTGCTGGATCATGGCGCTTTACCTGGCCGACGATCGGTTTTGTTTACTGCGATCTACCGACGCCAAACAGTGGGAGCGTATACAAAACGTCACCCTAGAACACGACAGCGAGTGTCCCGATTTTTTCCCACTGTTAGACGAGACGGGGGTCGAACGCTGGATATTTTGGGGTGGGAGCGGGAACTATTTGATTGGCGATTTTGACGGCGCTTTGTTTTCGCCACGTTCGGAAATTCAAACTTGTGAACATGGAAGCAATGGATACGCTGCCCAAACGTGGAGCAATGCGCCGAGCGGGAGACGCATTCAGATTTCTTGGATGTCTGGGGGGCGGTATCCAGAAATGCCGTTCAATCAACAAATGAGTTTTCCAGTGGAACTCTCGTTGCGAGGAAATAATGGCAGTTGGACGCTGTGCCGATGGCCGGTCGAAGAGATTGAGTCCATCACAGAACCGCTGGACGTTCCCGTAACCGTCGGGTTCGACGGATCAAAGCCGTGGTCTATGCCCGTTTCAGGCGACCTGTTTGACATCGCTTTTGATGTCTTGGCCGATGACGGTTGCGAAGTAGTAATGAAGATTCGCGGCATACCCTTAACGTTCGATTTTGAACGACGCGTCGTCAACTTTCGAGACAGCGACGTTCCGATGGTTGGCGAGGGCCATTTGTCGGTACGTTTGCTCATTGACCGGACGTCGGTCGAACTGTTTTTAGGTGGTGGTCAGGTGAGTGCGAGTTTCTGTTATTTACCCGACGCGTACGTTGCTCCTTTGGTTTTCAACGTACGCGGTGGCACCGCCAAGCTAGATCGTGTTCGGGTCGAACGCGTTGCCGATATTTGGGAGTCTGTTCGCTAGCTATTTTTGTTCGGAAGCCTGTCGACCGGAGAGATCGCCGCTGGTTCGAGGGGATCTGTTCGAGCGCTGATTAATCCCAGTCGCGACGTGGCTCTATTCGAGCCTGAATCCCTCGTAGTCATTGGCTACTACCGCTTCGCACTTAGACCGGTAACGATGAATTCCGCCAACGTACGGCATGAATACGCGTGGTTTTCCGAGAATGTTTGCTCCGAGGTACCAAGAATTGCAGGTCGGCGCCGTAAACATCGTGCCTTGTCCTACGTCGTTGACATGAGCAACCCATTCGTTTTCGGCGTCAAGCGTCGGTTCGATTGTATCGACCTGGTTATTTCCCAAATGCTCTAGGCAGTCCCGGATCCAGTCGACATGCTGCTCGATGGCGACCAGCATATTGCTTAATACCGACGGACTCCCGGGGCCGGTGACGGTAAATAGGTTGGGGAACCCTTCCATTTGAAGTCCTAGGTATGCTCGCGGCCCGTCCTCCCATTTATCGATTAGGCGTCGGCCGTCTCGACCACGGATATCAATGCGCTTTAGCGCGCCCGTCATTGCATCGAAACCGGTCGCATAAACGAGTATGTCGATGTCGAACGACTCATGATCGGTTTGGATACCGGTGGCGGTGATCCTATTTATGTCACCTTTACGTAGGTCAACCAGAGTTACGTTCTCCCGATTAAAAGCGGCGTAATAGTCCGAATCGAAAACCTGGCGTTTACAACCGATAGGGTAGCCATGCGGTTTTAGCGCCTCCGCGGTTTCGGGGTCGTCGATAATCTCTCCGATTTTCTCTCGATAAAGATCACATGCGACTTCGTTGGCCGATAGATCAGTTAAAACATCCGCGTAGGTTCGTAGACCCGAGAAACCGGTTCTGGCCAGTTCGGCGTGGCGTTCCTCAGGGGTTAAATCCATTATTTTTTTTGGAACGGGTAGTTGTGCAACGGCCCGCGCCCCAAAACTGGATATCCCAACGGGTGACTCGCGTTGCATCTTCCGAATGTCGGCGTAGTTGGCTTTGACTTCCTTTCGGTACTTCTCTGACAGCGGACGGTTAAAGGCCGGCAAGGTGTAAACGGGGGTTCGTTGAAAGACGACGAGCTGTGCGGCCGTTTCGGCGATCACGGGGATTGCCTGGACTCCGGACGATCCCGTCCCGATGATGCCCACTTTTTTGCCGATAAAGTCGACGCCTTCTTCGGGCCAGGTGCCGGTGTGATAAACCTGGCCCTGAAACTTGCTGTCGCCAGCAATCGGAGGTTTGTTGGGCATAGAGAGGCAGCCGGTTGCCATCACGCAATAGTGTGCGTCTAAGCGCTCGCCACCGTCTGTTTCCACCAACCACCGAGCGCTGTCGTCATCAAACTCCATCTTTGTGACCCGCGTATCGAACGTAATGTCTCGCCGGATGTCGTAGCGATCTGCGATGTGGTTGGCGTAGACGAGGATCTCTTCTTGTGACGCCATCACTTCGGACCAGTTCCACTCTTGTTCGAGCTCCTTATCGAACGAGAACGAGTATTCAATACTCGGAACGTCGCAGCGGGCTCCGGGATAGCGATTCCAATACCAAGTTCCGCCGACGTTGCCACCGGATTCGAAAGCCCTAATGGTTAGACCGAGTTCGCGGAGTCGATGAATCATGTACATCCCTGCGAAACCGGCTCCAACGACGACAACGTCGACGCTCGGCGTTTGATCCTTGTTTGAACTTTTGTTTGAAGCTGTGCCGCTAGTGGAGGTCATGCAGAGTTTACTTCTAGAAATACGAATCCTTGAGTCTGCCTATTTCGGTGATGAGACTCAAAAGAATCAGCGCAAGGTATTTCGATCGCCCTACCGATGTGGCGTGTCGAAACGGTTGCTAGAACGATTTTTTCCACCGGAATTCCTTGAAATTAAGACGACGGATACTTCATTGAGTCAAACAAGCGATCTTGGGGCTTTTGGCGCATGACGGCCGCGTTGACGTGGTGGCTTCGACGCGTGAACGAACCTTTTACTTCGGTTATTCGAGGATAAGCGAATCCCCCACGGCGATCGTCCCGGTCTCAACGACCGAGGCGTAGATGCCGAGATTGCCATTATTGGCCTGTACCAACGTTCTCATCACTCGCGGATCTTTGGGTAGATCATCAAAACCGTGTGTCGTCATGATGCATCGTGGACACGCCATCTCGAACTTCAATTTTGCAGTTCCGATCCGTCCGCTTTTCCCAGCCCATTCTTCCTCAGGGTAACCAGCGGTATCCGTCTCGAGCAGGATGTTCGGACGAAATCGCCGGACGTCGAATTTTGATTGATCGGAGTGGTCCTCCAAACTTTGCAGTGACGCCTTCGAAATGAGGAGTAATGGAAACGCGTCGAAGTAAGTACCCGGTGGAGATTCGTATTCGAAAAGCTCCTTGGGAAATCCACGGAGGTCGGGCAGAGGTTCGTCCGGCGTTCTAGCAAATATCTCGCGAAGGTTTAGTTGCGCGTCGGCTTTTGGATCAGGCGCGGATCGGCGGTAATGGTCAAGCTGTTCCTTCGGAAGGATGGGCCAAAGGGTGACTTTGGTGCCGAGTGCTTGGCTTAGCCTTTCTTCAGCGTCCTCATCGCGGGTGGAAATGATCGATCCATCAGGGAGTTGAATTTGAGCGTGTGGAGAGATGTTTGACTCATCGGGTTCCTGTTCGAATTCTGCTGACATGCCCATTAACGAAGGGTGGCGTTTACCGCCCTTGATACTGGCGAGCTCTTCATCTTTTAGCGCCCAAGACCGATCGCCGGGAATGCCGTTAATCGAAAGCAGTGCGTTATCCAGCTGATGGCCTGCCATGCTCTTGACTGGGTAGCGAAATATATTTGCGATGGTCGTTCCCATGGAAATTCCCTATTTTTCGTCATTCGCGAGGTGTCGAGCGGCCACAACTAGGATGACCGTTAAAATGGCTTCGAATCCGATCATTTGAGCGGCAAAATCTGCATTCCCCATGACCGCCGACAACGTGCGAAAGATCCCGGCCGCTCCGATAAAGG
This sequence comes from uncultured Gammaproteobacteria bacterium, assembly GCA_913030615.1. Lineage (GTDB taxonomy): Bacteria > Pseudomonadota > Gammaproteobacteria > Pseudomonadales > Azotimanducaceae > UBA11889. The sequence continues at coordinate 7,049 of CAJWCW010000004.1, forward strand.
CAGCGGGAATGTACAGCAGTTGACTCCGACCCCGAAATTGGCCCAAGGCCATCAAACCGCTGTTCACCAAAAAAAAGCTTCCTAGATCACCGATTTGAGTGCTTGCGCCAATGCCTGACAACAGTGACATGCCGAGACCGGCTGCGGCCTCTTCAGGTTGGAACAGCCAGTTCACGCCTTGGTAAAAAAACAAAACCGTGGGAAGGGCAACAAGTATGCGGATCAAAACCGTTAACATGCCAAACCTTTAGCGTTTCATACGTTAACTCTGTAATAACAGATATTGTTGAGAAAAGAGAAGAGCCGATGCAACTTATTGAACCTATCCGTCGTGATCTCTTGCGGCGTCCTTGGTGGATGACGGCCATGTACATCTTTTGCATTTACATGACGTTCGTCTACATGCCGTTCGATATTTTTTGGAAGCCAATGGCAAATGACGAAGAGGTTTGGTTTGGGATTACGTTTCATCAAGAGTGGGCTAAGGCGCTGGCGCCCCTTCATTGGTTTGTGTATGCCGCGATGGCATGGGGTTTTTTCAAGATGCGTCGCTGGATGTGGCCGTGGGCTTCGGTGTACGTGTTCCAGGTGAGTTTTTCGATGGTCGTATGGAATCTTGTTGACGAACGTGGTGGCGGATTGGTGGCAGGGTTGCCGGCAGGGATTATTTTTCTGGCCCCGGCGATTGGGCTTTGGCGAGCCCGTGATTTGTTTAGATCAGGATGACCGTCGTGCCAAGACGCTTGGGCGCCAACGGCCTAACTGACGTTAATGTGGGGCTTGTTACGGGCGGATTTCCATAAAATTATTTCGTTTAAAAACAATTATATACAAAGTATATCTAGTAATATAATTAACATATGATCATGACGGCACAGAACAAAAATGTACCCGAACCTATGTCGCGTGAAGTTCAAACGCAACGCCTCAGATTACGCACGCCGAACGCAAAGGACGCTGGCGAACTGACAAGGTTGCTCGGTGATTGGGACGTGGCGAAGTGGCTTGCTCGGGTCCCGCACCCGTACCGACTGGCTGATGCAAACGAGTTCATCAAAAACGTGAGGGCGAAGGCATCGTCTGATTGCGAAAGCAACTTCACCGTATATCTGAACGGCAAGGTGATCGGTGGCGCGGGCCTGACAGGAGAAACCGTGGCTGTCTTAGAGCTAGGATATTGGATTGCCCGAGACCAGTGGGGATGTGGTTACGCGACGGAAGCTGCGGCGGGTTTGATCGGGTACGCTGAAACCACGCTCGGATGTGCGCGATTGGAAGCGTCTTATCAGAAGAATAATCTCGCGTCGGGCCATGTTTTACGGAAACTCGGCTTTCGGCTCTGCGGCGAAAAAAGCATTTTCTCGCTCGCCCGTAATCGCGACGTAAGTAGCACCTGCGTTTTCCTGGACCTGAAGCACTAACTGACGTGACCTTTCGGTTCGACAAAGTTGTGCTCGTGTGCGGCATAAGCGTGGCCTTGTTCGGAACAGAAATCTTCGCTGGTGATTTAGTTCTCACCGTTACGAATATCCGGCAACCGGGCATGCTTTTTGTCACTCTCTATCAGGACGCTCGGACTTTCTCTGACGACATGGTGAATACCCGTACGCCGATCGAGAAGGTTGGTGTCCATTCCGTGACCCGCGAAAGTACGACGGATCGAGTGGCGCGGCTTGTTATGACCGTTCCTGATGGAATCGTTGCGATCGCCGTTTTCCATGACACGAATGGAAATGGCGCGGTCGACGAAGGTTTTTTTGGTGTACCAAAGGAGCAATATGGTTTCGGCAACGATGCTCGCCCGTTATTCAGAGCGCCGTCTTATAGTGCTAGCAGCATAATGATTGAGGGCCGAACCACCCATTCGATTAAGTTAAGGTGATAAGCAAAATTGCCTTATTCGGCTAGCCCACGGCGTTGCGGTCAGCGAGTTCGTTCCAAAAATGACAGGCAACCCGATGGCCTTCATTGACGAGTTCTTCGGTTGGCTCCACGGATCGACATTGATCTACTGCATGTGGGCATCGTGTGTGAAAACGACATCCATTCGGCGGATGAATGGGCGAAGGGACGTCTCCCGACAAGATGATTCTTTCGCCGCGTCGACTGGGGTCAGGAATGGGAATTGCCGAAAGTAAGGCCTTGGTGTACGGGTGTCGCGGAAACGCGTAAATTTCTTGGGCGTCAGCTTGTTCCACGATCTTTCCTAAATACATGACGGCGATATCGTCGGATACGTGTTTGACGACGGCGAGATCGTGGGCAATGAAGATCAACGCTAGGTTCATTTCCCGTTGTAGATCCATTAATAGATTAATCACCTGCGACTGAATTGAAACGTCGAGCGCGGATACCGCTTCATCACAAACGACAAGCTTTGGTTTTAATGCAATCGCTCTCGCAATGCCTATGCGTTGGCGTTGACCGCCTGAAAATTCATGTGGGAAGCGATCCAGCGCATCGACTTGTAAGCCGACACGATTAAGTAAATCACCTGCCCAACGTCGACGTTCTGCGGCCGTTCCCATTTCGTGGATCACGAATGGTTCTTCAAGGATTCGGCTCACCGTGTGTCTCGCATTCAGCGATTCGAAAGGATCTTGAAAAATGATTTGCACGTCTCGGCGGAAAGCTTTGAGCTCTGCTCGATTCATGGCTGCGATATCCTGACCCTCGTAGAAAATTTCGCCCGCGGTCGGTTTGTGTAATTTCAATATGGTCTGTCCGACTGTGCTCTTGCCGCAGCCAGATTCGCCGACGAGTCCCAAGGTCTTGCCCCTTTCAACGCTAAAAGAAACCTCTTCGACAGCTTGTACGTTTCCGATACGGCGCAGAAACACACCACCTCGGACAGGAAAGTATTTCTTCAGGCCTCGGACTTGTAGTAATGACTCCTTCATGGCATCACTTCCGCGACTGGATGGTGACACGCGATTTGGCGTCCGGCCGCGTGAATGAGATCAGGTGATCGGAGCTCGCAGTCGTCTTCAGCGTTGAGACAGCGGTTTCGAAATCGGCAGCCCGCGGGCATGTCAATCAAAGCTGGCACTGTCCCAGGTATGGTCGTCAGGGGTTGTTTCGGCGTTGCGTCCAATCGAGGAATTGATCGCAATAGTCCTTGCGTATAGGGATGGCGGGGCGTCGAGAACAGTTGGGTAACAGTCGCTTGCTCGACGACACAGCCGGCGTACATGACGGTTACTCGATCGCATAGCTCGGCGATTACGCCTAGGTCGTGCGTAATAAAAAGAATAGCCATCCCAGATTCTCGCTGCATCTCTCGCAACAGATCGAGAATCTGGGCTTGGATCGTGACATCCAGCGCCGTGGTGGGCTCGTCAGCGATGAGGAGGTCGGGCTGCATGGTAAGCGCCATAGCAATCATGACGCGTTGTCGCATGCCGCCTGATAACTGATGGGGATATTCTTTTAGACGCTGATCCGGTGCGGGAATCCCGACTCGTTCGAGCATCTCAAGGGCGCGTCGTCGAGCGATAGCGGAGCTTAAATTAGGCTCATGTAGCTTTACCGCCTCTATGATTTGATTACCGACACGGTGGACAGGGTTCAGCGCGGTCATTGGTTCTTGGAAAATCATCGAGATGCGGTTTCCACGCACGTCGTGAAATTCTTCTTTTGGTAGCGTGACGAGGTCACGGTTTTGAAATCCAATGGATCCCGCCGTAATCTTTCCGGCGGGCTGCGGCAGGAGGTTCATGACTGAGAGGGCGCTAACACTTTTTCCGCATCCGGACTCGCCCACCAGCCCTAACGTCTCTCCAGCAGCCAGCTCAAAGCTGACGCCGTCGAGTACTTCGATGTAGCCGGTGTCGGTATCGAACCCTGCCCTAAGACCGCGTACTTCAAGCAAGGCAGCCACGGTTCACTCCGAAAGGTATGTTGTGTCGAGTATCGACACGGGGGCGGTCTTTGGCGCGGTATCGTCAAGTACGCTTTGACGCTCCAGTTCGTCGATCCAAAACTGTCCACCCATTGGATTGAATAAGCCTCCGACGCGCGTACCTCTAAATTCCGGAAGCTTCATCCAACGCCAGTACGCGTCCCGTGTATATGGAACCTTAAAGGTGAAAATCACGGCGCCGGTGTCATGCAGCATCTGTTCAAGCTGATGGGCTAACTCGACGCGATCCGTCTTTTCGGTTGCCGCACGGTACTGGTCGATCAGGTTATCCATATGGGGTACGGCGTTGTTGGTGAGGTTGTTGTTCTGCGGTTTGTTCGCGTTGTCGGAGTGATAAAACTGTCGATATCGTGGTGACAGGCCGCCGCCGGACCACCCCATCCAAGCAATCTGATGTTTCTTTTCCAACATCTGTTTGAAAGATATGGAGGAATCGAGCAATTGCAGTGTCAAATCAATTCCAGCCTTTTTAGCTTCTTCCCGGAGAATCACAAGACGTGGTGTGTGATGCGATTGACCGTAGGTGACACGCAAAGACAACGTCTGCTGGCCCTTGGTACGAATTCCGCGGTCGTCTCTTTCAGTCCACCCGGCCTCATCCAGTAGTGTGTTCGCTCTAGTCAAATCGAACGCGCGCGCACGAATCGACGTGTTGGAATAATCGCCATAACCCTCGTGATGTGTATGCTGCCTTCGATAGTCGCCGCGGAGCACCGTAGTGATCACCTTGTCGATGTTCATGGCGTGCGCGAGCCCGTAGCGTACTTTCTGATCCGAAAGGATGGAGTCGGATTGATTCAGCCACATGCCCGGGGCGGGTTGCGGGTTGTCGGTGTAAAACCAGATCTTGTGTATATAACCGTTGTCGAAGTCTTTGCCCTTGAATTTATCGTGCCAAAATTCCGGCAGTACACCACCGAATGTATCGAGCTCACCTTTAAAGAAATGTTGTAATGCGATGTTCACATCACGGATGACGCGAACGCGTATCCGGTTGGGATTAAAGCGGTATCTGTAGTACTTGAGGTCGTTTCCCCACCAGTCTTTCTTTCGCGTGAACTCGATGTATTTGCCCTTTTCTATTTTTGAGATCTGGTATGGGCCGTTGTTGGGTTCGACCTTCCAGTTGTTTTCCCGGACCCAATTTTCGTCGAGAACATGAAAGTGTTTGGGGACGGGTCCCATGCTGTACTCGTAGAGGATCTCGTCTTTGGGTTTTGCTGAACTGCCCTCGATGGAAATAGTGTAATCGTCGTACTTCACAACATTGACGATCTGGGTCGTGTAATGGTTGTTGTACCAAGGCGCGACGATGTGTTTCGAGCGCATGAAGTCGAGGGTGTATAGGTAATCGTCGGCTGTAATAGGCGTTCCGTCGGACCACTTGGCGTTTGGATGCAATCGGTAATAAACGGTTTTTCCATCGTCGTCGAAAGCCCAGTGTGTCGCTAACGTTGGGACGAAATTTCTTGTATTGGGGTGAAGACTCACTAGCTGTAGAAATCCAGCACGTGTGTACCCCGCGAATGAGCCGTTGGAGTCGGGTCCTACTCGACGGATCGTGAGCGGGAACGCGAGGACATAGGTACGAAAAGTCCCTCCTGGCTTGGCGTCGGCAGAGGCAAAAATGGGATCCTCGTTATTCGTTTCCCAAGTGAGTCCTTTGGGTAAAACACCGTTGACGGGATACGAAACAATTTCTTGCGCCACTTCTCCTGGCGTTTCAGGTAGTGCGTTACCTTTATCGTTGGTCCCGCAACCGATCAACGCGAGTGTGCTGACAAGAGCGATCAAGGCTCTGGCAATCGGGTTCATACGCAGATGCATGGTTTCATTACTCGTAATAGGTGAATTTCTTCGGATCAAAAGCTTCGCGAACCGCTTCTCCAACGTAAGTCACCATTAGAAGAATTGCCACCATCGCTCCAACGACTGACGTCACTAACCAAGGAGACTCTAATTGGCTTGTACCTTGTGAAAGCAATTCGCCCCAGCTGGGGGTTGGTGGCGGTAGGCCGAAACCGAGGTAGTCGAGAGCGGTGAGGGAGGTGATACCTCCGGCGATCGCGAACGGTACGAACGTGACGATGATCGAGATCGAGTTCGGTAGGATGTGACTGAATATCACGCGAGCATTGCTCGCTCCGAGTGCGCGCGCTGAAAGCACGTACGCTCGAGTCTTTTCTTTGTATGTGCTCGTGCGCATGTACCACGTCATGGACATCCACCCAAAGATCACCATAACGATCATCAGCGTCCAGAAGTTCGGGATGATGACCGAAGCAATGATCATGATGACGTAAAGAAAGGGCACGTTGGACCAAACTTCGATAACCCGTTGAAAGAAGAGGTCAAAGGCACCTCCCCAAAATCCCATAGCGCAGCCAAGGGCCACCCCAATCGTGTAGTTACAAATTAACAGAATCAACGCAAATGAAATCGCGATTCGGAACCCATAGACAAGTCGTGCCAGCACATCTCGGCCAGTGGTGTCTGTTCCAAGATAGTGTTTTTCTGAAAGTGATGGGGCGTTAGGTGGGTATCTGCTGGCAGGTAAATCGACCTCAAAGGCGTTGTAGGGCACGAGCGGCATGATCACCCAATTCGAGTTACTTGGTTGCCGCTCGAAAAAAACTTTAAGTTCGCGAAAATTTGTTTCGTATTCGTACCCAAGGCCAAACGTGCTGCCGGGGAGGTATTTGCCGTAGGTCGGAAAGAACCAGTTGCCTTCGTAACTAACGATTAGTGCGCGGCTGTTGACCAAGAGTTCCGCGCCACTACTCAACACGATGGTGATCAACAAGATCACGGCGGACCAATACCCCCGTTTTAGACTACGAAATCGGGCCAGCTGCCGCTGCGTGAGCGGATTTAGTTGGGGTCTCAGTTTCAAGAACCGTTCTCCCCGAATTTCACTCGGGGATCGACGATTGCTACGCAGATGTCCGAAAGAATGTTGCCGACGAGGAACAGTAGGGATGAGATCACCAAAATGCCCATGACGACCGGATAATCCCGTTCGACGAGCGATTCAAATCCGAGTAGACCGAACCCGTCGATGTTGAAGATTTTTTCGATCAGAAACGAACCGCTAATGATGACCGAGATCAATTGTCCAAAAGAGGTGGCGACCGGGATAAGGCTATTGCGCAGTGCGTGGCGAAACACCGCGCGTTTGAAGGGCATGCCTTTGGCGATCGCGGTGCGGACGTAGTCGGACGATAGATTGTCCATCAGCGAGTTTTTCACCATGAAAGTCATCACGGCAAAACTACCGGCTAGGTAGGCAATCAACGGTAATGTTGCGTGATAGAGAATGTCGATGGCCTGGTCGAGGGTCGAGAGTTGGTCGAAGTTGTCGCTTACAAACCCACCCAATGGAAACCACTCCCAAGCGGATGCGAGCGCGGTTAACAATGCAATGGCAACAACGTAACCGGGTAGTGCGTACCCGAAAAAAACGACCGCTGAGGTGGCGTTGTCGAAAACGCTGTTGTGGCGAAGCGCTTTTGCGATGCCTAACGGGATGCATACGGCGTACGTAAGAATGAGAGTCGTGATTCCGTAGAAAATCGAGATTGGAAAGCGGTTTTTTATGATGTCCCAGACCGGCTCGGTGTAGCGTGTCGACATTCCTAGGTCTAGCTGCATTACCCGTCCCAGCCAAATGACGTAACTCTCGTGCCAGGGCTTATCGAAACCGTAGTACGCGCGCAGTTCGGCAAGTTGATCCTCGGACAAAGCGGCCCCGGCGACGCTATTCATATCGATCATTTGTGCGCTATCTGTCTGGGCCAAAAGTGCTTCGTTCATGGCCCGCTCGATCGGCCCTCCCGGGACGACCCGGGTGACCGCAAACACCAGCAGAGTTATGCCTAAGAATGTTGGGATTACGAGGAGCAATCGTCTGATGAAGTAGCTAGTCACATTCGTCGTCCATAGGATTCCCGTATGTCGTCCTGAGGCGCCCACGCATTAACGGTTGATTGATCGCGCACTATAGGGTTCTCGGTCGATTCAGGCCATACGCCCGTGTGCGTTCGTAGGACTTTATTTGGCGACGAATCCACGGTGATAAGCTTCACAGCGTTCCCAGGGAAGAGGTATGGAAGTTGGCCAATCGTAAGAACAAGAAATTGCGCTATGGGTTTATTGGAGCCGGGGGGATTGCAGGAACGCATCTGCGAGACCTCAGTCGGCGCGAAGACGTCGAACTGGTCGCGATGGCGGATATTTCCGCGACGAGTATGCGCGGATACCAGGATCGGTTTGATATTCCGCACGCGTATTCTGACTGGAAGGAAATGCTGCGAGTCGAAGCTTTGGATGCGGTGTCGGTTTGCACGCCTAATCGACTCCACGAACGGGCCGCGATCGACGCAATGAAAGCTGGTTGTGACGTTCTTTGTGAAAAACCGCTTGCCCACTCGGCGAAGGCGGGTGAACGAATGCTGGCCGCTTCCCGTGATTTGGGGCGGAAATTAGTCATTGGATTTCAATATCGATTCAATCCTCGAACTCAGTTCCTGCGAGCGGCCGCGGATGATGGTCAATTTGGGAAGATACTTTACACGCGAGTCAAAGCTTTGCGCCGAAGAGGCATTCCGAATTGGGGGGTGTTCGGGCAAAAAGAACTCCAAGGTGGCGGGCCACTGATCGATATTGGGGTGCACGTTCTCGAAATGGCGCACTACACGATGGGGTCGCCGGAGCCCGTGTCCGCATCAGCCGATATGTTTACCTACATCGGGAACAAGCCGTCGAACCGTGTCGAGTCGGCATGGAAGGGCTGGGACTACAAAACGTACACGGTCGAAGATCTGGCGGTTGGCAGGATTCGATTCGACAACGGCGCGGTCGTCCACATCGAAGCGGCGTTTGCTGCACACATCGAGAAAGACGATTGGGACTTTCAAATCATGGGCGAAAAAGGGGGGGCAACGTGGGATCCACCAAGAATTTTTCGCGACGAAGCAGGACACATGGTCGACACGTCGCCCGGTTGGTTGGCTGAGGAGTCCTTCCAGGGAATGTTTACGCGCAAGATGAATAATTTTGTTGATCACTGCCTATATCAAACGCCGACGCTCGCGCCGGCCGAGGACGGTCTAGCAGTGCAGCGCATGCTTGATGCGCTTTATCGTTCGGCGGAGCGTGGTGGCAAAGAAGTCAACGTATAAGCCGTCGATCGAAGCGATTCATTGCTGAATCACAGCCGTTAACAAAGCGATAAAGAACCGCCCCGTCGCTCGACATGGACCGGTTTTATTGTCGAAGAAGGTTGTGTTGAAGGCGAGATACATATATTCCTATATGGAATGTATAAGTATCCATACAGTCCATATATTTTAGTATAAAGTGCGCTCCTTTCGAGGCTCAAAGGGACGATCCATGGGGTATATGGAAGAGATTGATGATGTTCGTCGCGGGTTGTTAGCACGCGGGCAGGAGTGGGGGGCAATCAACCCAGAATACGTCGTCCGCATGCGTCACCAGAACCGTTTTCGCACGGGATTAGACGTTGCGCGTTACACCGCGGACATCATGCGCCGCGATATGGCGGATTACGATGCCGACCCCGCCAATTACACGCAATCGTTGGGGGCGTGGCACGGTTTCGTTGCGCAACAGACGATGATGTCGGTGAAAAAACACCAGGGCTCGCTCGACAAGAGGTATATCTATTTGAGCGGCTGGATGGTTGCGGGACTGCGTTCACAATTCGGACCGCTGCCGGATCAGAGCATGCACGAAAAGACCTCGGTTCCCGACTTGATCGAAGAGATTTATACGTTTCTCACCCAAGCCGATGCGCGCGAACTGCAGCACCTGTATGTGGCGCTCGACGATGCGCGGTCGGCGGGCCACGACGTTTCCGAACCCATCTCCCGAATTGATGATTTTGAAACCCACATCGTGCCGATGATTGCAGACATTGATGCGGGATTTGGGAATGAAGAGGCCACCTATCTTTTAGCGAAGAAAATGATTGAAGCGGGAGCCTGCGCGATCCAGATTGAAAATCAGGTGTCTGATGCCAAGCAGTGCGGACATCAAGCGGGCAAGGTCACGGTTCCACATGAAGACTTCGTCTCTAAGTTGCACGCGATTCGGTACGCATTTCTTGAGCTCGGGATCGATAACGGGGTGATCGTCGCCCGTACCGATTCGTTGGGCGCAGGACTGACGCAGAAGATACCCGTCTCGCAAGAACCGGGCGACCTCGGTCATAAATATTGCGAATTCCTGAAGGTGTCGCCTGTGAGCGATCTCGGCGAACTCAAAGAAGGCGACATGGCGATCCACCAAAATGGGGTGTTGTGCAAGCCGGAACGGTTGGATAACGGCCTCTACGCGTTTAAGGAGGACACCGGATTTGATCGTGTCGTACTCGATTGTGTCACGGCGCTTGAACACGGGGCCGACTTACTTTGGATCGAGACCGAGCGGCCGAACCTTGAGCAGATCGGTGGCATGGTCGAAGCGGTCCGCAAGGTTCGTCCCGAGGCGAAGTTGGTCTATAACAATTCCCCGTCCTTTAATTGGACGCTGAAATTCCGTGAACAGGTATATGAGGAATGGGAAGGGGCGGGCAAAGACGTTTCCGCATATCCGGATCCCGCGGTGTTCGAAAAGGGTTTGATGGACGAGACTATGGACGAGACTGAGCTTGCGCAGGAGGCGGATCGTTTAATCCAGAACTTTCAACGTGATGCCTCACGCGAGGCCGGAATTTTCCATCACCTCATCACCTTGCCGACTTATCACGAAACAGCGCTCGGGGTGGATAGGTTGTCGGAAGGCTATTTCGGTGAGCTGGGGATGCTCGCTTATGTCAAAGGTGTTCAGCGTCAAGAGATTCGACGGGACTTAGCATCCGTTAAGCATCAGGATTTAGCAGGTTCGAATATTGGGGATGACCATAAAGAGTACTTTCTTGGCGAGAAAGCGTTGCTCGCCGGGGGTACCGCCAACACCATGAAGCAGTTCTAAGAGACAGGTCGATACGCCTATAGCGTCATTGGGTAACCGACCGATCGACGACACCTTCGTCTGTGATGACAAGGTGCGTGAGTGACTGGTCGTCATGCAACATTCGCCAGGACACCATGTCGGTTGCAGATTGGATCATTGCGGCGTTGTACTGGGGATTGTTTGCCACGTTTAGGGTTTCGTTCGGATCGTTTTTGAGATCGAATAATAGGGGTGGAAGTGTTGGGAAATGCACGTACTTGAGCGTGTCGCTGCGCAAGACGTTTAGCTTGCATTCTCTAGGCGACAATCCCAAAGACGATTCGCTTTGTCTACCGCTGAAATCAAATTCCCAATGTGCCTGGGATCGCCAGACCGATGGAAGTTGGCCTTTTTCCGTCGCTGGGAGTACTGAACGCCCGTCGCATTGAAGGGGAATCTCAAGATCCAGCCAATCAAGCATGGTGCTCATGAGATCAACGTTCTCGGTAAACTGATCGACCCGGGTTCCACGGTGGTCGTTTGCGACGGAAGATGGGTTGTAGATGATGAGAGGAATAGCGTAGGACTGATCGAAATAGCCGAGTTTACCGATAAGCCAATGGTCTCCCATTTGCTCGCCGTGATCGGACGAAAAAATAATGAGGGTGTTGGACCATTCACCGCTGGCTTTGAGTGCGTCAAATAATCGACCGAGATTGTGATCGACCTCGGTCATGAGCCCAAAATAGCTTGATTGGAGTCGTCGTAGTTTTTTTTCGTCGTCAGGACAACGAAAATGTTTCTGCTGCAAAAGATAATCGAGGTAGGGATGCTGGGCTCGTTCGGACTCAAGATCCTTGGCTCTCGCAATGGGCGGCAGGTCGTTCGGCTGGTACATGCGGTTATAGGGTTCGGGTGCAACCCACGGCGGATGGGGTCGAAGTAACGAGAGATGCACGCACCAGTCTCTTCTATCTCGAATGTAATCCAGCACCTGATCGACCATGAAATAGGTGTCATGTAGTTCTGCCGGAATTTCAAGGGGGGCGGCTTCTGGTCCGCCGTCCTCCCACTCAGGCTGCGCTTTCTTGCTTGTGTACAGTTCATTTGAGTCGGCTGGTACGGGGTAACCTTTTTTCGACAACCACTCAGCCCAGGAGTGAGGTCTAGACTCCAATAGTTTGCCGAGTTGCACGATGGGCTCCATGCCTGGCAGAACCCCATCCAAGCTTTTTTGCATGGGATCGGTGGACGAGTGTTCACGCGGATCCAGAGCCGTATCCGTATAACCAAAAAGTGCCGGAACGAAGCCTTGCTTCCGCATCTCAATGGCCCAGTTGGTGTGCCGAGCTTCGAGCGGTGTTCCGTTACCACTGACGCGATGATTTTGTAGATACATTCCGGTGTGGATGCTGGCCCTGGAAGGGCCACACGGGGCCGCGTTCGCAAAATGTTTAGTAAACAACACGCCTTCGGCTGCCAGAGCATCTAAGTTCGGTGTTTGGACCATGTGTCCCAAGCACGATAAACATTCCGCGCGCCATTGATCTGCGGTAATGAAAAGAATGTTTTTGGTCACGTGATGCTTAATAGCGACGAATCGGGCACGTTTTCAACAGGCACCTAGGCGTCGATCGCACATAGTTCCAGAAAGATTTTTTTTTGTTCGTTGGTCATATCGTCAAAGATTGGCACGCGCATGCTTGTCACTGGTAGGTCGGCGAATTCTGGCGAATCCGTTTGCAAGGTAGCAGCAATATTGTGCAGACCGTTGCCTTCTTCAGATCCCTCCATCAGGGGTCCGCTGATTTCGTCTGGCCAAAAAATCTCTGGTCCGCCACCACGCCGAAGGGGGTTAGGACGACCTACGTGCTTTTCGATCGCGTCGTACATCACGCGTTCATCCATGCTCCGTTGTCGTCCACCTTCTTTTCCGTAAAAAGCGCCAGATTGATTGCAGATAGCTGCCCATCGAGCTGTGATGTGAAAGCCTCTGATGGCAAGACATTCCTCGGGTTCGCCGTCTCCGCCGGTTATTTGACCATTCTTAACGAGGATGTAATAAGCCGCTTTCGGCCTGTCGGTCGATAACATTCGAGCTGGAGGATGCGTGTAGTGCTCGGAAAAAGCCCACTCGTAGTTCGAAGGTAAATCCGCGGCTTGCAGTATTTTCACCGCATTTTCTGCGCAGGCTTCACACCAAGCTTTAGATCCGAATTCGCCTACTTTCTCTAACCTGGATACGTCAATGATGGGCACGAGTGCACCTCTTTTTGTTGCGATTCGTTATGGCAACACATCGATAGGCTGATCACAAACAGGGAACGTTCTAACAACGGTTCGAGTGGGTGATTTCCAAATGCGTCGTATCGGTTGGGTAGCGGCGAATGGGCATAGTGCTGGATCCTTGTTTCCAGAGACAAAAGCATGGCTGCCTCATCAAGTAGTGGTTGCATCACGGCACTGCCAGAATCAGTTCTTGATGCATCCATGTCATGAGGAGACAGCGTATTTCAGGACCCGACGACATAGATCGCTAGTAAGGATTTGACGGTGATATATGCCAGGATTCGAGCGCGTTCACCTTGGTCGAGCCATCTTTGGAGAAGATACTGACACCTAAGCTGTCTGATTGTGATGGATAGATTCGTCGCATAACCGCCTGCCGGCCATTTGCAAAAACTTCTACGACAGACTTGTCGACAAATATCCGGAGCTTCAAACGCTCGTTTGCCTTCAATGAGAAAGGGCCCGCCTCTACACTTTTGGGGGTTCCCTCAGGACCTGACTTCCGGGTATCCACCTTCAGCTCGCCCTCGGATGTGTCGTAAGAAATCACCGTTTCTTCCTGACCGTCTGGCGAAACACAGACCTTGACGCCATATTCTGATGCGTCCGCACTCTCCATATCGATCGCGAGCTCGAGGCTGTTGCTCCTTACATCATCAATGATCATGTCTTTTCCCGACTGCACCTCGAAATCCTCTTGTTTGAAGGGTCTGTATCTAAGGGCTTCGATTTCCTCGGGAACATCCATCCTAAGCTCGCCTTCGCCGTCTAGGGACAATACTCGTGGCAGACTCATGGTTCCGGACCATCCATGTTCTAAACGCACACCGAATTCACGGAAGTCCAGTAGCCATGCCCACATGATTCGGCGGCCTTCGCCGTCTTGCATGCTCTCGGGCGCAAAGAACGTGTTGTCCACCCAACTCATCTGAGCGTGAGATTCAGGATAAAACTGTTCATTCTTCCACTCGCCCAGGTAGTAACGGCAACCCAGACGGTGGCTAATACAAAGCAGGACATCTTTTTTGCCAAGCTTAAAGAGGTCGGCACAAGATACATCCTCGTCTAGCGACACACCCTCCACACCATGGGCAAAGAGGTCTCCAACATATTGCCATTCCCCGTCGAGGCGATCGGACTTTGCGATTGCCGGGTGCTCGCCGCCGAAAATGGCGTAGTAGGTATCTTCCTCATACCAACCAAACGGATCCCATGACCTGTATTTTCCATGGTGTTGATCGCCTTCACGGGTTCTAGGAGTGATGGGGTTAGAGTCTAATTTCTTCCATTCGTTTAGCTCGTCATCCAGGGCTACTGCCAGTGCGTTTCCTTGGCCCACTTGGTGATAGCACATTGTCGGCACTCCATCCTCGTTGATGAAGCAGTTCCCGCTGTACATACCATCCAGCAGCCCTGTGGGGTGATGGCGCCAATGAAAGAGGTCGGTGCTTGATACGTGCCCCCAATGATCGGATTTCTGTCCAGATCTCTTATCCTGGAATATATAAAATAGATGGTAACGACCCTTCCAGTAGATGGCGCCATTAGGGTCGAAGGGTATTGCAACTCCCTCAGGCATGACGAAATGATAACCGGGTCGTAAACGGTCGCTTAACAGTTGCTCTCTATGCTCTCGACCAGCCATCGCCGACGTGTCCATTTCTCTTTTGCGTATTCTAGTTTCCCTGTCCATTGGGAACGTTTCCCAGTCGATTGTTCGGGTGTAAACAAGTCGCCACACCCCATCCGGTTCTTTCTTAAGTGTGTAGCCGTAGGTGGTGCTTCCTTTTGGCGTGTATATCGACACGGGACTGCAGGTCGCACTGTCTCCCTCAACGACTATATCGGCCACACTCAGATCGATCTCGATGTCGGCCTTTGTTTCTCCTGCTGCAAACCCAAGGTGGCCTTCTCTTAGGGAGGGTTTGCCGAATCCCTTGCTGTCTTTCCAATCTTCTGAATAGGAGTCGATGACTGCATCAACGTTGCCATTGATTCTGGCTGCCACGTGCGCTTGCATTGCCGCCAATACTTCACGTTTACTCGTCAATGTTCTTTTCTCCTTATTCCTTCTTTTCAACATCAAAATGTCGAATTGATGGTCCCAAGTTGACCTTGCCCCAAGAACTGAACGACCCCTGGGACGGGAAACGTAATGTAATGGTTCGATTGGGTGATTTCCAAACCCCTCGTACCGGTTAGGTTGGGGCGATTTGGTATAGTGCTGGAACCCTGTTTCCAGAGGCAAAGCGCCTGGCTGCCGCGCCGAGTTGTTTGGGGCGTTGTTGATAAATGGAATTTTGTGGAGATGACGATGAAATCCAGCGAGGTTACCGAGTTGAAGTCGGACTTCCATCGAGATGGGTTCGTCATCATTCGCGGCTTTATCTCACCTGTGGTGCTAACTGAACTGCAAGAGCGTGCCCAATCCGCGGTTCAATGCTTGGATTCAAAGTACAAAAAACATGGCTTGCCACAAATTCACGGTAATGTTGCGAAAGGGCTGGAACGGGTTGACAAATATTTCAAAGATTGGATCGACGACGGACCGCACGTAGCGCTTGTAAGAGCGCTGTTGGACGAAACACCAACGCCAGCGTCGGTTGGGTACTTCTGTAAAGAAGAGGCGGAAGAGGAAATCCACCCCCATCGTGATGGAGATAATGGCTTAACGATATGGTTTGCAATGGACTCCGCGAGTCCAGACAACGGATGCGTTCATTTCCTACGGGGATCGCATTTACAGTTTAAAGATGATGGTCAATTGTTCAGTTTAGGCAAATCTCACGATTTTTCTTCTGAACCCAATGCGGTTGCGGTCATCCTGGATCCAGGCGATGTGTCGATACACAACTCAAAAACGATCCACTGGTCCGGCAAGAATAAGTCAGGGCGACCTCGGCGCGCGATCAACTGCTTTTATCAGAAGAAACGCGTATCGACGTTGCGGAAACCGCTTGCACAGAAAGATTTTCATGCGCAGACGTTGGCCTGAATGTACAGCCAATTTCGGAGACGCTGATTCGCGACGTTAACCAATATTCGAGAAAGGTTAGGTATTCAATAGAGACCGTGAACAAGGATATGAAGGAGGGGCCCCAATGCAGTTTGGCGCACAACTAGGCAACTACGGTACGCAATGGCCAGATATTGCGACGACGGTCCACGCGCTTGAGAGCGGCCGTTGGAACAGCGTGTGGTTTTCGGACCACTTTATGCCGCCGGGTAGACCGGAAGCTGCTGATGGACCAGCGTTGGAGGGTTGGACTTTGATCACTGCGGTAGCGGCGATCACTCACCGCTTGCGACTCGGCGTTTTAGCGACGGGCAACACCTACCGAAATCCGGCGCTTCTCGCGAAGATGTGTTCAACCCTCGATCATATCTCCGGAGGAAGGATGGAACTGGGTATTGGAGCCGCTTGGTACGAGCACGAACACAATACGTACGGTTGGGGTTTCCCCTCGATCAAAGAGAGGAGCGATCGGCTTGAGGAAGCGGTGGACCTGATCCGTATGCTATTCACTAAATCAGAGGACGAACGTGTCGACTTTTCGGGTAAGTACTACCAAGTGAAGGACGCCCCGCTGTCACCTGGTTCAACGCAGAGCCCGCATATCCCAATTTTGATTGGCGGAAACGGCGAAAAACGAACGCTTCGGACATGCGCTAAGTCGGGCGATATTTTCAATCTGGATTTCTGGCATCCGGGTGGTGTCGATGTGTTTGCACACAAGTCTGAGGTCGTAGCCCGTCATTGCGAGTCCTTCGATCGCGATCCGGAGGAGATCAAGAGGACGGTATGTCTGCCGTTCCGGTTGTTTGAGACAGAAGAAAAGTTCAAATCTTCAAGCGGCATGCCCTGGTATTGTTGGGGCACGGCATCCCGCATTCAGGATTTGCTCGCGGAATACATCGAAGCGGGAGCTCAAGAAATTATGCTTTGCGCCGTACCCAACAAACCTGAAGCTTGGCAACGTATCGACGAGGATGTTTTGTCTGCGTTTGACTAGCTAGGCGATGTCATTGGAACGCTAGATGTCGGACGGATCGCTAGACATAACCTTGTGCGGCGAAGCGAATCCAGGGATCTGATTGGCCGATCCCGTAACCGGTGATCAGTCCTTGTTTTAACCACTCCCGGAAATCGGGGAACTCGTTGAGCGAACTGATCCGATCCATGGCATCGAGCCAGGGTTGCTGATCGTATTCTGTCTGGCAATGGCGGAATTTTCCGTTTTCAAAAACACCGTAACACGCGATGCGTTGACCGCAGCGGTTCTGGCCGACACTGCCTGGATTAATGAATTCCTGTCCTCCAACCGTTCGTCGAAATTGAATGTGGGAGTGTCCGAAAAGAACAATGGGACAGTCGCTTCCCTCGGCGAGCATCAAAAGACGCTCGTCAGGTGTGTCAGGCAATGCATTGCGAGGGTTGTCCGGGAGAACACCGTGGTGGAGATACATCCTAAGACCGCCTTCAACGTATTCCCCGGCCGGCTTTAGCTCGCGGAGAAATTCATATCCTGCAGGGTCGAAGTGGTCGAGGATCCAATGATTTAAAGCCAACCATTGCGGTGGCCAGCCGGCAAATCGTTCGGGCTCTAGCATTTCGATGTCGTGGTTCCCCATGATGCAGGTCCCTGTGATCTTCTTTAGAAGGGCCATTGTTTCGTTAGGCTGCGGCCCAGACAGGATTGCGTCGCCGAGAAATATCGTTGATTCCGCGTCGTGTTCTCTTCGTAAAACAGCGGCTAACGCTTCGGCGTTTCCGTGGATATCGGCGATGACCAGAATTTTCACTCGCCACGTCCCCAGTTAGCGTTTATTTCCTGGTTGGTCCGAACGTCGTTGCATGGGGCGGTTCTTTTGGAAACGCTCGTGATGTCGGTGCTGCCAAACGGCGAGCTTTGTTTCGCTCTGGTCGTGCTCACGGCTCATTACTGCCAAAAGCGTTCGGTTTTAAGCCACGTACGAATGGGTATGAGTTCGCCGGTAATACCGTCGGATTCTGCCGATGCTAGGAACAACACGAGATTTGCAACGTCTTCGGGATTGGGAGGTAATTCAAGTCGTGGCACCGCGACTCCGTCCTCATCGACGGACGGTGGGATAATGTTGTAACCCTTCAGCTCTTCGGTCGCGATCAGACCGGGGAGAATGCAATTGACGTTGATGTTGTGTTTGGCCCACATGAAGGCAAGGTTATTGGTCAAGCTAAGTACCCCGGCCTTAGCTGCCGAATAGTGCAGTTGGCCCGGATTTCCTTTACTACCCGCAGTTGACGAGATGTTTATGATTTTCCCGTGATTTTGTTTGATCATCTGCTTGCCGGCCGCGAGGCAAGAGAGGAAACAACCAGTCAGGTTTAGCTCAATGACCTGTTGCCATTCGTCGAGCGGGGTATCCTCAGCGAGGTGACTTTTCCCCCAACGCCCCGCGCTATTAACAATTACATCAACCGACCCGAACGCGTCGACGCTTTGAGCAATCATATCGTCGAGTTGACTCGCGTCGGTGATATCGACGGGCAACGCGATTGCGGTCTGTCCATTCCCCGTGATTTCTTCGGCGACTCTGTCGATATTTTCTTTGTTCCTGCTTGCCACCACGACGTTGGCTCCTGCTTCCGCGCATGCCTTTGCCATGGCCGCGCCGAGACCGCCGGCACCCCCGGTGACGATCACGGTTCTTTCCTCAAGCCTGAACTTCGACATGGTTTCTCCTTGAATACCTAAAACGTATCGCGCCAGTCTTCTCCTTCACGCAAAGCGAAAACGCTGAGAACTTGATCGTTCTTGTTTCGGAGGTCTGGCCTTGGTTGTGGCGCTTTTCGCACTTCGTTGCTATCAGCCCCTCAAGCTGAACCAACATACATAGTGCTGTGAAGTGCGTCAAAACGGCGCTCGTCTATTTCACCCAAATTATAAAATGGGTGCATTCCCGCGCAAGTTAACTTGTATCGTGGGGGTCGCTTTGTAAGGATCGAATTCGCTTAAACAAATTCGGACTTAAACTTGAGTAGGCGGCATTTCGAAGAACTCAAAACGGAGTACGAACGTGACGGGTTCGTGGTCCTGAGAAATTATCTCCCTGAAGATGAACTCAGTCAGATGCGGGCCCAACTCGAATTCTTTCATAGCGAGGTTACCGAGCAACGGTTCCGGGCGGTGGGGACGATGAAGAGCATGGACAAGGAACACGCTTGGTTTCGGCATTACCTTGAAGATGGTCCGCACATACCGTTGATGAAATTCCTCCTCGAGGACAGCATTAGTCCCGATAACGTGAGTTGGATCGCGAAACCCGAAGGCGTTACACGGACGCTGCCACATTTTGATGCGCTGGGTAGTTATCGAAGGTCATCATTGGGGATCTCGCTTTGGATTGCGATGGATCGAATCGACAGATGCAACGGTTGTACGCATTACGAAAAGGGTTCGCACAAGCGAGAATTTGAACATGTATACCCGCTTCGCGATTACGACGAGGACAATACGAACGTCTTCCGGCTTGAAGTGGATCCCGGTGATGCAGTAATGCACAGCACGAGGACGGTACATTGGAGTATCGACCCACTCGACGATCGGGAAAGAAATGCGATGGTGTTTGCCTACTGGGCCGGGTCGTCGGACATCGATCCTGTACGCGCCGAAAGATCGAATTCGGCGTACAAAGACGGAAACACGGTCCTCTAGAGCCCCCCAAGGGAATTTGAGCGGGTCATGAGCGCTCGCAGTTGATATGAGGAAGTAGAGCCTTGTCAGTTCGGGACGATCAACGCGCTAACGCGATTTCTGTTTGGGGCCCGGCAAAGCTTCCCTCGGACACGGAGGTACGGGATTCGGAGGACCGAGGCTTTAACGCCGTATTTCGCATTTTCTTGCGCACGTGGCCCTACTTACGTCCTATGTTGATCGGATACTGGCGTGACCGAACGGTCCTCCCTGCGTGGTTTTGGCAGTCTACTGGAAGCCCTGATTGGAGCTACCGTTACGTCCCATTTGTCGTAACGCTGCTCGCTTTGTTGGGTCCCTTGGCCGGTTGGCTACCTTTTGGTATCGATTGGCGATTCGATTTGCTGGTATACGGCGCATTCGGCATGGCGGTGCTTGCGTGGTTGCTCAATTTCTCAAACGGTCGTTTATTTGCTGGGGCTGCGGTCGCCGCCGTGTTGGTTGGAACGTCCGCGATGCTGTTTGCGATTTTTGTGGTCGACGGTTGGAAGGACGACATACAGGTTGGGGCGGTCTGTTTCGCGTGTCTCTCCATGTGGTTGTTTCAGTACCGTATCGAGGGCGGACGGCTCCGGATTCGACTGCGTCTAGGCTGCCATCTGGTCTACTACTACGTGATGGTGTGGTTTTCCACCCTCGTCGGGATCGTGACCGGGTTATTCACGATTGATCTTCTGAATCAATCCATTCTGCAAGCGGAACCTTTGACTCCGTTTTTAGCGGAGTTCGTGAATCGACCGGAACTCGCTTCGGGAACCGTTGAAACGTTGAGTAACGCTGAGCGGCAGGACCTCCAATGGATCTATATCGTGTTCCTGGTAGGTATCGGAGTCATTACGTTTCCATTCACGCTCGCCTTGCCCTATTACAACGTATGGATCATGCAACACATCAACCAGGATCTTCGCCTCGCGCTGGTCGAGCGTTGGCATCAGTTATCGATTCGTTATCACGGCGATCATCGAGTCGGCGATTCGGTTTACCGCATTTATCAGGACTCGGCGCAAGTGACTGCGATTATAGGAATGGTTGTGTCGGTTACGACCCAAGTCACCCAATATGCGATGACCATCTTTTTCGTCGCCGCACTGGACCCGATCCTTGGGCTCATGGGAGCCACCGTTGCAGTGATGGCCGTCGCTTGGGCGGCGTGGTTTTCGCCGCGAGTTCGAACGCGTTCGCTGCGTGCCCGGGAAACCAATTCTGATCTGACTTCGCGCGTTCAAGAAGTACTTGGTGCAATTAATGTCGTGAAAGCGTACGAGCGGGAGCACGCCGAGCAGGAACGGTTTGAAGCCGATAGCGTGAGAGCATTTAACGCGGCACATAGAGTGCGGTCGCTGGTCGCCGTTGTCGGCATCGTCATGTTTACGTTGGCGGCTTCGATCCTGTTGGGTGGTGAATTTCTGATGGCTCTTTGGGCGAGTGACAGCCGAGAAACGTTTGCCGCTGTGCTCATCGGCTTGGTCGGCTTGAGCTTTGTGCGTTGGAATCTGAGTGCCTTTCAGTGGGCACAAGGTGAGCTGTTCACCTCGAGTGGCCAGGTGCGTGGGCTAGTGCGCGATTGGACATCGGCCCAAGACATGGCAATGGGACTTGATCGAGTCTTTGAGATTCTGGATATCGAGCCCGATGTCAAGAACGCCCCCGATGCGATCCCCATGCCCCACTTCCAAAGAGAAATACGATTCGACAACGTTAGTTTTGGGTACGATCCCGATCGCCCCGTCCTGCGCGGAATAAATTTCAGTGCCTCGATTGGCACGATCACGGCCCTCGTTGGCCCTACGGGTTGTGGCAAAAGCACGTTAGTAAGCATGATCACCAGGTTGTTCGATCCCGATTCCGGCACGGTGTTGATCGACGGCAACGATGTGCGGCGTTTCGATATCGAGAGTTTGCGGTCTAGCGTATCGATAGCGCTTCAGGAGAACGTGCTATTTGGCATGAGCGTGCGAGACAACATTCGCTATGTTGTTCCCGATGCCAATGACGATGACGTGATGAAGGCGGCTCAAGTTGCCTGTGCGGAAGATTACATCGCGAGTTTGCCCGAAGGGCTCGACACGATGCTCGGCGACCGGGGCGGGCGGTTGTCCACGGGTCAGCGACAACGTTTGTCGATCGCCCGAGCGCTGGCGAAGAATGCCCCCGTCCTAATTTTGGATGAACCGACCGCTGCCCTTGATGCGGAGACCGAACATAAGGTGCTCGAACGGCTGGCTCGCTGGGGCGAAGACCGCGTGATCTTCTTGATCACCCATCGTATCTCCACCATCCAACAAGCAGACCAGATTCTCTACCTCGATCAAGGCCAGATAATAGAGGCGGGATATCACGAGGACCTCATGAATCTTGAAGCGGGTCGTTACCGTCGTTTTGTGGAAGCCGAGATGGAACTCTCGGGTGGTTCCTCCATGGGAGAAGTCCCGTGAGCGATCCCGCTTTACCTCGACCAACTTCAAGTAAACAGCTCGAGGAAGCCCTGGATGCGGCGGCTAGCAACCTAGATGTAGGCACCGATCTTAGCTTTAGGGAGACGTGCCGAGTTATCGGTCGAGCTCTTACCTACATTCGATTCTTCCCATACCGGTTCACGGCTAAGTTCTTGCTATTCGGGATTTCCCTCGCGACGCCACTCATCCTCCCGTGGCCTATCAAGATTGTGATCGATAACGTGATTCTCAATAACGTGGTGGACCCAAGCGCTTTTCCCAGTTACTTCGCGCCGTTCGTCAACTTTTTGGTGGGCAAGACGTCTTTCGAGATGATGTTATGGGTATTGCTTCTTGGGGTGGTCATGATGATCACCATTGGGGGATTTGGCTCCACGGGAGGAGCTAACGATCAGGTCGATGCCACCATGGCGCAAGGCCACGACAAGGCGACCCAAACCGAAAATGATGCGAACTCTGCCTTCTCGAAGTTCGCAGGTGTTTTGGGGTTTGTCGAATTTCGACTCCAACTCGGTCTAAGTCAGGCAGTGAACCACTTATTGAGGTCTCAACTCTTTGAGCGAATCCAATCGTTGCAGATGCCGTTGCTGAGCGATACGCGGATAGGGGACAGCTTGTATCGGGTGATGTACGACACGGCCGCAGTTACAAACGTGTTCTTTCAGACCGTTCAATCACCCATCGGCGCAGTACTTACGGGAGGTCTGGTCCTCACCGTCATGGCCTTCAATTACGGTGAAGCGCCCGAAATTATTTGGTTAGGGGTCTGCATTTTGCCCATCCAGTTGATTGCCATGTTGCCGTTTCCTCGGCTGATGCGACGGCGTAGTCAGGCGAGTCGAGCAGCAGGCAGCGTCACCACGGGAAACATAGAAGAAGGCATAAGCAATGTGCTCGCCGTTCAAAGCTTGGGTGGTAACAAACGCGAGCGCGAGCGGTTCAGCGTCCATTCGAACGAGTCTTTTAAGCGGTACCGGGCCGAACTGTTAGTGCGGCTCTTATACGGCGCAGCTAACGGAGGTGCGCGCGGGCTGATGGGCTTCATCGCGTTTTACTTCATCTCAAGCCGGGTGATTGAGGGTGTTTTGACGCCGGGAGATTACGGCGTGCTTTTCTATTATTACGCTTGGTTGTCTGGGGCGGTCACGGCCTTACCTTATCTGTGGATTCGCATTCAAGCGGATGTCCCGGGCATACGGCGGGTGTTTTTTCTTATGGATTTACCGAGCGAAGCAGATCGCTCTGGCGAAGAACTCAAATCCATTAACAATGCCATTACGTTGCACCGAGTCAGCTTGACATTTTCGGACGGTCGTCAAGCGCTTGACGACGTCTCTCTGGAATTTAAAAAGGGTGAAATCACGGCATTGGTGGGTCCGACGGGATCTGGAAAAACCAGTCTGGCGTACTTAATTCCTGAGTTCTATGCACCAACGCGGGGGTCTATCGAAGTCGATGGCGTTGACACGCAGAATATTGCGCTGAGTAGCATACGTAGTCACGTCTCGTACGTGTTTCAGGAAACGCAGTTGTTTTCAGATTCGATTCTCGACAACATCCGTTACGGTAACCCGACAGCGAGCCGGGAAGAGGTCGAGCGTGCCGCGCAGACAGCTGGCGCACACGGGTTCATTTCAGATCTACCCGACGGTTACGAAACGCTTCTAGGTACCGTGACCAGCAAAATATCTGTAGGCCAGAAACAACGCATCGCGATTGCCCGTGGCCTACTTAAACCGGCAAGTGTTCTGATTCTGGATGAACCCACGTCGGCACTCGACCCTGAAACGGAGTCCTACCTTGTTCAGGCGCTGCATGAGGCTGCCAAGGACAAGCTCGTGGTCATTATTGCCCATCGCCTGTCGACCATTGTGAATGCAGGAAAGATTGTGTTCCTCGAGGCGGGACGCGTGGTTGAGCAGGGGACGCACGAGCAGTTAATGACCGTGGAATCGGGTCACTACCGCGCGTTTGTTGAATTGCAATCGTCTTCTAGGACGGGTTTGTCGTAGTTTTCTTTCTCGTACGCGGCGTGGCTTTCAGCAGATCCGATCGATGCCTATAGCGGTGAACGTTCAGTTCATGCCGAGTGGCGCGGGCGTGTACCAAATCGGTGATGTGTACGCACGGTCTTGCACAACCAAAGGTACGTCCTCTGGAAGTTTGTCGAGTCCAAAAAAATCGACGTCGTATGCGGTCCATCGTGGTGTCGGTATCTCGATGACGCGTAGGTAATAAAAGGAGGGGATGGATCGATCGAAATCCGGATCGCGCCAAACGGTCGTGAGGATCGCCGCACCAATGTCGTTCGTGTACGACGCGTTGTCGACGTTGACGGTACTCTCCACTCCGTTAGGTCGGGGCGCGACGGCGACGTCGTAAACCTTCTCGGCGATGGTTCCGTCGGGTCCAAACCAACCTTTTACAATCTGCATTCGATCTAGATTTGCTCCATCGACATCCTTTGCTGCACTGGCTAGAAATGTAGGAACAGTTGGCTCCGATGGCGTGCTCAGGTCACCTCCCATGGGTACACCCTTCCCATAGCCTAATGCCGCGATGTTGGGATGGTCGGCGTCAATTGATCGAAATTTCCAGCCGCCAAAAAATCGAACGTGAATGCGCGGCCCCGTGGTCGCATACGTTTCCTTTCGCTTGAGGGCGCGAAATAGACTCTCGCGTGTGTTTTCTTCTGCCCACACTGCCGCGTATCCGGACGCGCTAAAAATCCACTGCGACTCAGCCCGATAGCGACTAGGTTCGTTGAGCCCCATTTTGCCCCAGAACGCGTTCTCGTCGGCCGTAGCTAGGGCCGTGTGCGTGTCCGTGCTCCCAATCATGCCAAACTTAAATGGATTCACGCCCAGTTCGACGCCGTGTTTTAATCCGAGCTGAAGAGCGGATCGCGCGTACGATTGTCGAGCCCAATCCAAAGCGTCTGCATCCTGTTTGCTAGATTTACCTTTGGCGGGTGCGCCACCCCATGTTTCGAAGTCGGCGAATCCATCGTTTGGGGAAATAGCAGGATGGGTTTCGCTGTCCCCTTTGATCTGGGTCACTTCCAGGATTGGCTCCCATTCGGATCGAACTTGGGCGTACTGATGCGAGAGAGGCAAGCCGTTTTGGTCGCTCGGGCTAAACATTAACCCGCCACTGAGGTTGGCGTTGTGAGGAATCGCGATACCCTCACCACCGAGGTTATCCCGATAATTGGCGAGGTAGTTCCATAGATCTTCGACGTTATCGCTGTCGAAGCGAGAAAACGGAAGAACCTTACTCGTAATATCAGGGCCGTCCGCGAACAGCACATTTCGGTGGATCATGTTGGGGGCACGGCCGGACCATTCAAATCCGACGAACGTCGTGAACACACCCGGTTCGTTGTGACGCTCTGCGGTTGCGATTACGTCATCCCAGATTAACCGATGGAAATTATCGTCAATGGCATAATCAGCTTGCCAGGCGCTTTTCGCTGTGCCCAGTGCGGCGTTTCCTTCATTGAAGACGTCCACCGAAGGAGCATTTAGAACGTCCACTAAAGAGATCAGATCCGCAAAGTACGCCGACCATCGTTCTTGGGCTGGCGTGTCAGGTAACACTCTTGGGTCGTTTCCGAGATGACGAAGAACGCCGAGGTTTTCTGCATGATCCGCAACCAATAGGAAGTCGAGAGGCCGGTGAAGGCGCACGGTCGAACCGCCCGTGGCGCGTATTTCCTTGCCTTTAGCGAATTGGTAAGCGTCTTCGGGTAGTAGCCGTGTTCCGAGTGCGAACGCGTCGCCTGAAAGCGAAGTATGAACGTGCGTATCCCCGAAAAAGACTTGAGCGGGGAACGTGAGGTCCGAATCGGCAACACCGTCGCCGGTCGGGCTGGCATGCACACTCGTCGTGTTCGCGATCAGAAACCCACACAAGAACGAACGCGTGAGTACATGAAATACATCGAGCGGACACTTGCGATTGGCGCGTGCTGAATTACTCACAACCACCCAAAATAGAAATAATTCTCGGTGAATTTAACCACAATTGGTCTTATCGTCGCTCCAATCTAATGGGCGGAGATTTCTTGAAAGTGGCGGTTATGCGTACGCTTCGGGCCGGTAACAAAAAAGAAAGTGAAGATTTGGGGGAATTGCGTTCTACCGTATTTTTCCCCAGCTTCGAAAACGGTCAAAATGGACGATTAAATTAGATGGCCGCAAAGGGAGATAACTGATGCCGATAATCGATATGGCGACGCTGGAACCGGTTGGGGAATTTGGATCAAGGGCTTGGGGTGATGCATGTTCAGAGGGCTCGATCAAGATCTTGGAAGCGGCTAATCTGCCGGAGACGATTAACTGGGCATTTACGGAAGACTACACTCACGCGCCGGCGCGTTTATTGCAGGACGGACGTACGCATGCGGGCTATTACATTATGGTCCGGGATGGCCAGGTGACCGCGGGCGATGGGGTTCCTGAAGAAGCGTTGACCATACCCGGGTTTCACGTGCAGATTCCTTGGGCGTACTTATGCAATCAGTCCGGTGCTCTTTATGGTCGTGAAGGTCAACGTCAGCGGTCGGCGGACGAGCAGGTCTTAATGGCGGCAATCGTCGACTACGTGGGTAACGACAATCCGTTCAACTATCCCGTCAACAGCAAGGGAGCCCCGAGCGGTATGCTCGATCCAGTCGGCGCTTGGCCTGCGGAAGTGGGCGCAGCGTTGGGCGAAGGCGGAGAGGAGGGGAACGGTCTGCACAATATTGCCGCGACTCTGCAAATGGATTCGCCGGAATTTGCCGAGTTGCCGGTGACCGAGATGCGCGTGCCTATCTTTGGAGACATGACCGGAGAGCAGAAACGGACCTTTATCGAATTATGTGGGATTGGTCAGTAAGCCAGACCTTAGGCCGCCTAGATCATAGGTTGCGTCGATTTTGCGAAAACGCTCCGTTCTAGAGGCACGCCCTATGTTGATCCGAGCGTAAGCCCTTGGAGAGACGCGTCGCGCTTTCGTCACTTCTGCTGACCCTGGTGTCGCTGTTGTCCGTAGCAAGCGACGCACGTTGTGAAGCCGAGATGTCGGTTTCGATCGAACGCCCATTGGCGGTAGCTCTCGATCGGTTGAGCCCAGCCCAACAAGAATTGCTGGAAGATCTTTTGGATAAAGCCCGTCGGGAGCCGATGAACGGCCTCCGGAGGGGCCAACTCGGAATGGCGTACGAAACGAACGGTTACCCGCGAGCTGCGTTAAAGAGCTATTGCCAAGCAGAGGAACTCGATGGTCAAGAACCCAAATGGCCGTATTACCAAGCATTCCTGTTAGCCGGCCGAGGTGAGTTGCAAAGGGCGTTAGATGCTTTGGATCGTTCGCTTCTTCTTGACGCAGAACACGTCTCGTCATGGATGTGGAAGGGAACCTGGTTAATTGAATTGGGGCTGGTGAGGCAAGCCGACGACGCATTTTCCGAGGCGAAAGGCCTCGGACTTGGATGGGCAGCGACGGCAGGACACGCGCGCGTCCTGTTGCATCAGGATCGGTCCGATGAGGCGATCGCGATACTTGAGCCGCTGTCTGATGAGTCGCCATTTCCCAGTGTGTTTCAGTTGCTCGGTCGAGCGTATCGTGAAAGTGGTCAATTGGACGAAGCGCGTGTCTCGTTGGCGCGAGGGAAATCTGCTCAACGCATTGGGTGGCATGACGATTGGCAAGAGGCTAAACGCGCATACGAAGTGGGTGTGACACCGCGGTTACAACAAGCCCAAAGGCTGATTTTGCTAAGCAAAACGGAGCAAGCGCTTCCCATTCTCGAGGCGCTTGTTGAAGCGAAACCAAACGACGAACGCGTCATTAACACGCTCAGTAATGCGTACGTTTTGATGGGTCGTGAAGATAAAGCATTTGATCTATTGCGGAACGCACTTGAGCAGTTCCCAGTCCACTATCGGACCCATCTTAATGTCGCTGGCGTCTATGAAAACCGCGGTGATTGGAGGTTAGCGTTGCAGCACATTGATGCTGCGATTCGGCTTAATCCGACGGTTTCGTTACCTTACGAAAAAAAAGGATTACTGCTCCAGAGGCAGAGAAGATTGGTTGAGGCGCTTGATGCGTTTGAACTTGCACTCAATAGGAACGCAAGCGACCCTCAATTATTCGCTCGTGCTGGAGATATTGAAGCAATACTCAGACGATGGCTCGACGCAATTGAACATTACCGAGATTCGATCCGGGTCGATCCTTCTTACACGCTCGGGCACATAAAGCTGGGATTAAGTCTTGCTCGCGCCGGGCAATTTGAAGCTTCCCGCGAGGCACTGTCTGTTGCGGCCGCCTTGGATACCCACGAACGCGATGTTCAGGAAGCATTCGCTTATGTGTCTGGACTAGAGCAAAAACACCATTCAAAGTGATGTTAGACGCGGTGTGCATCTCCGACAAATGGTCGAATCTGATATGGTTTCGACGATGCACGGATGTCGAATCGCGCAGATGAAGAATCCTCTCGTCGTTCTCCTTTTGTTGATGCCATTTATGGGGTCGATATCTTGTTCAGCGGGCCGCGACGAAACATCGAACGTCGCCGAGGCGCCTGTTGAAGTCGTTTTTACCGATGCGAAACCCTCCGTCGCGGAGCTTGTCCGAGGGTTGCTTGATAATGCTCGTAAAGACCCGAGTTCGGGGTCGAGGCGAGGCGAACTTGGCATGGCGTATGAGATTCATGGGTTTCCGAACGCCGCGTATACGAGCTACATTCAAGCTGAAAGTCGTGAGCCGACTGACGCCAGGTGGCCGTATTACCAGGCGTTAATGTTAGCTAAGCAGGGATTCCACGAGCAGGCTTTAACGGCTTTGGACCGCGCGATCGAGATCGATCCGGAGTACGGGGCGGCCTGGATGTGGCGCGCGACCTGGTCTCTCGACGTCGGATTGAATGGTCAAGCAGAGGAAGGTTTTGAACGAGCGAAATCGCTTGGTCTCGAGGCTGTGGCTGACGCCGGGATAGCGCGATTACGATTGCATCAGGACCGTCCAGAGGAGGCGGTCGCGATCCTCGAACCGCTGTCACAAAAGGCGCGTTACCCGAGCATCTATCAGTTACTGGGCAGGGCATATCGCGAGACGGGTCGAGTTGATGAAGCCCGAATCGCTTTGGCGCGAGGTAGGACCACGCAGCCGCTCAGCTGGAGCGACGAGTGGGAAGAAGAAAAAAGAGCGTACGAAGTAGGGTTTCAGGCGCGCATTCTCCGCTCGCAGCGGGCGCTCAAACTCGACCGAATAGGCGAAGCGTTGACGATTCTTGAAGCGCTTATCGAGGAAGAACCTGGGAATCCCGTGGTTATTAGTACGCTTAGCAGCGCGTATGCAAAGTCCGGCGAAATAACGGAGGCCTTTTTGACGCTGCGTCGTGCGTTGAGAAGGGAATCGGTCGATTACACGGTGCATGCCAACATCGCTCCTTTCTATGAAAACCGCGGCGATCACGACATCGCCTTGCAGCATCTGGATCGTGCGATCGAACTGAATCCTTCGGTGGCGTTCCCGCACACTCGAAAAGGACTACTGCTTCAGAAACTAGGTAGGTATGAAGAAGCACTGATGGCCTTCGAAAACGCGCTTGGCACAAGCGCTGACGACCCCCACATTTTTTTTTACGCGGGCGATGTTGAGGCATTATTGCGACGCTGGGACAGGGCGATCTATCGATTTAACCAATCCATTACCGTGGATCCGTCTTTTACCCTTGGGCACCTAAACCTTGGTCTTGCGCTCGCGAGGGAAAGCCGTTTTTCGGAAGCGCAGGCTGCACTTGAGCGTGCCAAGTCCTTGGGAACGCATGATGGCGATGTGGTTCGTGCGCTTAGTTACGTTGCTCGACTGGAAAAAGGGTCTAGCTAATGCGATTCGTGTATTGGACGACGGGGCTAGCCGCACTTCTTTGTATTCTGGGATGTTCGGATGGCACGGCGTTATCGAGGAAGAATTCGGACGGGGAATCTGCTCCATGGTTCAAAGACCAGGGTACGCAGCGTGGGATCAGCTTCCGCTACCAATCTGGGCACGAGGAGCGCTACTTTCTCCCTGAAATCATGGGCGGAGGTGCAGCCCTGGCCGATATTGATAACGATGGCGATCTCGATGCTTATCTCGTTCAGGGTGGAAAACTCGTCGCGAAGGATGGGCCCGGCAACAAACTTTTTATCAATCGTGGCGATGGGTATTTCGAGGAACATGCTGATTCTGGTGACGCCGAGGACACGGGCTATGGGATGGGTGTCACGGCCGGTGACTACGATAATGACGGTGACGTTGACCTATACGTCACTAACTACGGATCGAACGTGCTACTTAACAATGATGGCACCGGTGAATTCGAAGACGTTTCGGATGTTGCCGGAGTTGCTGATGAAGGTTGGGGCACAGGGGCTGCTTTCCTCGATCTCGATAGTGACGGTGATCTCGATCTGTTCGTCGTCAACTACGTTAACTGGAGCGTGTCAATTGAACAGGACTGTTTTAGTACGGCGACGGGATGGTCGCTCGCAGATTATTGTTGGCCAACTGCCTACAACGCGCCCGCACGCGATCGTCTGTATCGCAATAATGGCGACGGTACCTTCACGGATGTGTCTGACCAAGCGGGCCTCGATGTAGCCTTCGGTAACGGGCTAGGTGTGGTGGGTCTTGACGCCGACAACGATGGGCGTACCGACGTTTTTGTGGCCAACGACATGGGCGAAAATCAGTTGTGGCTCAACCGCGGTGATCTACGTTTCGACGATGAGGCCCTGCTCCTTGGTTGTGCGGTCGACGAACACGGTGTCCCCAAATCGGGCATGGGTGTGGCTGCCGTTGATCACGACAATGACGGTGATACGGACTTGCTGGTGGTGAATTTAGCGACTCAAACCGATTCGTTTTTTCGCAACAACGGAACTTTTTTTGAGGATGCGACAGTGTCGGTTGGACTTGCGGCAGCGACAAAACGGTATACACGATTCGGCGTCGCATTGGTTGATTTCAACAACGATTCGCGCCTCGATTTGTACGAAGCGAATGGGGCGATTGGTTTTTCGAGAGAGACGTTAAACGATCAGGTATACGCCGAGCCCGACATGCTGTTGCGAGGATTGCCTGATTTTCGGTTCAAAGAAGTTAAGTCCGAGGTTGGTAAGCAAAAGCCTCCTATATACACAGGCAGGGGTATGGCAATTGGTGACGTCGACAACGATGGTGGGTTGGATCTACTGATCGTGAATCGGGATGGGCCGGCTAATTTGTTGATGAACCAGGTGTCAAATCAGGGGAATTGGATTCGTTTTCGGGTCTTGGATCGTCACAATCGAGACGCGTATGCCGCCACCGTGTCGGCCGATGTTGGGCCGATGCGTGTTAGTCGAGATGTTCAAGCGGCGGGCAGTTATCTTGCGTCCAACGATCCAAGGGTGCATATGGGGCTTGGCGAAGAAACCTCTGTTCGGAACGTTTCTGTTCGATGGACGGACGGTAGCCGTGAGCACTTTGGCGACATCGATGCCGGCACGACGGCAGTTTTAAGGTTGGGTGAGGGTCTGGCTCAGTAGAACTGGATCAGACGATTAAACAATCACTCGTCGCGATCTGCGGCCGGCAAGAATCCAACCAAATTTATCGAGCTTCCGATATCGTTGCAGATCGATAGTCGCAGTGAGTGGGTTCGCCAAGCGCGAAAGGCCGCACCGTTGGAGACCCATACGGTGCGGCTTTCTTAGGACCGAATTGTGAGCGCTATAACCGGCTCAGTTTTGCCAACTGAAGCTGAATCCCACTTGCCTTGGCTCCACGATCGTGCCCCAGGGTGAGCCAATACCCTCACGAGGCGACCACATTTGCAGAGCTGCTTCGTCTAGCAGGTTTTGTATGTAAGCCGTGACCGTCCATTTCGCGTCTTGCGATCGCCAGTTGGCACGCAGGTCCCATCGCGTGTACGAGTCAATGGCGTATGCGTCCAGGTTCAGCGGTTCG
The DNA here is from genome assembly GCA_913030615.1 of uncultured Gammaproteobacteria bacterium. GTDB lineage: Bacteria > Pseudomonadota > Gammaproteobacteria > Pseudomonadales > Azotimanducaceae > UBA11889. The sequence goes on from CAJWCW010000004.1 coordinate 39,397, forward strand.
ACGAATTTCTCGCTGCG
>CAJWCW010000005.1 GCA_913030615.1 uncultured Gammaproteobacteria bacterium
TGTCCCACCTATGCCATTCAATTGACGCCGGATTTTGAGTTGGCTGAATTTGATCGCACCAATATGGTGTATGAGAAAGAGCACCTGCTCATCAGTGGTCCTGGTAAATATCCTGAATACAGCTTCTGGAATGTGGCGGGTAAAACCATTGATGGAAAACAAAAAGGTGATGCAGAGAACGAAGCGTCGCCAACGAATGTTCGGAGTTTGATGCCGTAGTTCGCGCTAACGCATAACCGATATGGAAAGTCTTTTTTACATTGCTGCCGTGACCGCTTTGGCGTCGACCGTCTTGGTCGTCACGGGAAAGAACGCTTCGCATGCACTCATTTATTTGATCGTTTCGCTGCTATCGGTCGCTGTCATTTTCTTTTTGCTCGGAGCGCCATTTGCAGCAGCGCTGGAGGTGGTGGTTTACGCGGGAGCGATCGTTGTACTGTTTTTGTTCGTAGTGATGATGCTCAATCTCGGGAAAGGATCGGTCGCGCGGGAGAGCGCGTGGTTGCGCCCGAGCATGTGGATATTGCCGTGCCTGCTTACAGTCCCCCTGTTTTTAGGCTTGGTCTACGCGTTGAGTGGTGAACCCATACAGACGGCGGGAGCGATGGTGGGCCCGAAAACGGTGGGTACGCAACTTTTTGGGCCGTATCTCTTGGCCGTGGAGCTTGCGGGGATTCTCCTACTGGCCGCCCTGGTTGGTGCATATCACCTTGGACGTCGCTACATGTCTGAGCGGCGGGAGGAAATGTGAACTTCGCCTTATCGATACCGCTTGAACATGTATTTGTCCTAGCTGTGGCGCTCTTTTGTATAGGTCTTACCGGCGTTTTGGTCCGGCGAAATGTGATGTTTGTGTTGATGTCGCTTGAGGTCATGATGAATGCGTGTGGCCTTGCCTTCGTGGCAGCAGGTGCGCGCTGGGCCCAGGCCGACGGGCAAATCATGTTCATGTTCATTTTGGCGTTGGCCGCAGCCGAAGTCGCGGTCGCGTTGGGGATCGTGCTGCAGTTATCGCGACGCTTTGACAGCCTCGATGTCGATTCGGCCAACGAGATGCATAGCTGATGGGCGTGCTTTGGCTAATACCGACATTCCCACTATTGGGCTTTCTGGTCTTATTTTTATCCCAAGGTAAATTGCCGAAGATCGTGGTCGCCATCGTGGGGGCAGGTTCCATTGGACTCTCCGCAATTGTCGCCGTGGTGGTGGGAAAAGCGTTCGCGGATGCTGGGGCTGAACCTCAGTCGCAACTGTTGTGGACCTGGATGCGGGTCGGTGAGTTCGTTCCAGAGATCAGGCTGTATCTCGACGGTCTAGCTCTTGTGATGACGGGTGTCATCACCGGTGTGGGTTTCTTGATTCACGTCTACGCCACCGGCTATATGTGGGATGACCATGAGGAACCCGAGGGTTTCAGCCGTTTTTTCGCGTACATGAATTTGTTTGTGTTCGCGATGTTGATGCTTGTTCTGGGCGATAACCTACTGGTGCTTTTCCTGGGATGGGAAGGTGTTGGTTTGTGTAGTTATTTGTTGATTGGTTTTTACCATCGAGATCCAAACAACGGCTACGCCGCGCGCAAAGCGTTTGTGGTTACCCGCGTGGGCGACACGTTCATGGCTCTCGGGTTGTTCCTATTGTTCCGGGAGCTTGGCACCACGGAAATTCAGGCTTCGCTGGCGGCGGCGAATATCGCTTGGCCCGAGGGTTCGACGATGGCTACGGTCATTGGGCTTTTGTTCTTGGGTGGCGCGATGGGGAAATCGGCGCAGGTGCCGTTACAAACCTGGCTTCCCGATGCAATGGCGGGACCGACCCCGGTGTCAGCGCTCATTCATGCCGCCACCATGGTCACTGCGGGCGTTTATCTAATCGCTCGGATGCACGATATTTACATTATTTCCCCCGAAGCCCAGTTCTGGGTCGCCGTCACCGGACTGGTCACGTTATTCATTTCGTCATTTACGGCGCTCGTGCAGACCGACATCAAACGGGTGCTCGCATTTTCGACCATGAGTCAGATCGGGTACATGATCATGGCCCTTGGTGTGGGCGCTTGGTCGGCGGCTGTTTTTCATCTAATGACCCACGCATTCTTTAAAGCCCTTCTATTCCTTGCGAGTGGTTCCGTTATCCTCGCTCTACATCACGAACAGGACATGTTCAAGATGGGTGGGCTCTGGCGGAAACTACCCATTCCGTTCGTGAGTATGTTGGTGGGTTCTATCGCACTTGCTGCATTGCCGCTGACGTCAGGGTTCTTCAGCAAGGACGCCATCATGTTGACGGCGGCCGAGAACCCGGCGGCCGGGATGGTTTTCTGGGGCGGCGCAGCCATGGCTGCGTTTATGACTGCGCTATACACGACACGCATGATTCTTCTGACTTTTTTTGGTGAGGCGAAAACCGCAGCCCACGATTCATCAGGATGGAATATGAACGCGCCGCTCGTCATTCTGTGTGGTCTCGCTCTGGGTGGCGGCTGGTTCGGGTTGGACATTGTTTCGGGGGTGTTACCAGACGGCGGCATCACGATGCATGACCACTTCTCCCCGATCGCGTTGGTGACCATGGCGATGCCGTTGTTGGGGATTCTTACTGGTTGGTTTGTGTTTGGTTCCTCGCGAGGCGGTTCGACGCAACTCCCCGGAACAGAGTTCGCGGAGAACGTAAGACGGTTTTGGTATAGCGGATGGGGATTTGACTGGCTATACGACCGGGCTGTTGTTGCTCCTTTCGTCGCACTTGCGCGGATGAACAAGAACGATTTCGTCGATCTGGTGTTTAAGTTGGCTGCGAGTACCACTCGGGGCGTCCACCATGTGCTGGCCGTCATCCAAAATGGTCGCCTCCGTTGGTATGCATGGAACATGGCGCTGGGTTTGGTATTTGTTTTCGTGGTCGTCATGTGGGAGGCGCTGGGTTGAACATCTTCGCCCTCATTATGGGGCTGTTTGCCGCCGGCATAGTTGCCGCGGCCTCTGAGCGTGTTCACGCACACGCGCCTCGTTGGATTTCGTTGATCGCGTTTGTCGTCGCACTTATCTATACGAGCAGTGCGTGGTTGGGTGCAGGATCGGGGACCGAGGAATACGCGAGGCAGGTATTGCCGTGGATCCCGCAGTTTGGCATCCAGGTCTTCCTGGTTCTTGACGGACTATCGCTCATGCTAGTCGCCCTCACTGCTTTTCTTGGCATCATCGCGGTCGTTTCGTCGTGGTCGGAAATTAGCGAGCGACACGGATTTTTCCAGTTCAACATCCTGTGGGTAATGGCTGGTGTGGTGGGCGTGTTCTCGGCGTTTGATCTATTCCTTTTCTTCTTTTTCTGGGAAGTGATGCTTATTCCCATGTATTTCCTGATCGCCATATGGGGTCACGAGAATCGTTCGTATGCGGCGACCAAGTTTTTTCTGTTCACCCAGATTAGTGGCCTGCTGATGTTGTTCGCGATTTTGTCGTTGGTGTACTTCAACTACCAAGCTACTGGAGTCATTACGTTCAACTATTTTGAACTTCGGAATGCATCTTTGGATCCGGACGTTGCTTGGTGGCTGATGTTGGGGTTTTTCGTTGCGTTTATTACCAAGTTGCCAAGCGTGCCTGTCCATACCTGGCTGCCCGATGCACACACCCAGGCGCCGACCGCGGGATCCGTGATTTTAGCCGGTATCCTGTTGAAGACCGGTGGTTACGGCGTGATTCGATTTGCCGTGGGACTTTTTCCGGAAGCGTCGCAAGACTTTGCAACGGTGGGCATGTTGCTCGGGGCTCTAAGCATCGTTTATGGCGGCTACATGGCGTACAGCCAAAGCGATTTCAAGCGCTTGGTCGCGTATAGCTCGGTCGCGCACATGGGATTCATTTTGCTCGGCGTGTACGCGTTCAACGAAATTGCTATGCAGGGTGCAGTCGTCACTATGGTGGCTCACGGCTTCTCAACCGCGGCTTTGTTCATGATGGCGGGAGCGCTGCAGCAACGTTTGCACTCACGCGAACTGTCGAAGATGGGAGGGCTTTGGGTACTCGCGCCGCGGATGGGTGCCATGACCCTGTTTTTTGTTGTTGCTTCCGTTGGCATGCCGGGGTTAGGAAATTTCGTTGGTGAATTCCTTGCCTTGCTTGGGGCGTTCCAAGCTCACGTACCGCTGACCATTGCGGCGACCATCGGCATCGTCGTGGCCGCAGTTTATGGCTTATCGCTGATGCAAAGAGCGTTTCAAGGCGTCCCCAATCCAGATGTTGGAGAGATCGAAGACTTCGGAGCGCGTGAAATGACCGTCATGATCTTGATGATGATCGGGCTGGTATGGCTGGGCGTCTATCCTCAACTCGTGCTGGATTTGTCAGCACCCGTTATCACGTCACTGGGGGTGGCGGGGCTGTGAGTCATGCATGGGTTAACTCGGTGATGCCACATCTCGTGCTGACGGTGGGTCTTATGGTGTTGTTGCTGGTGGTTGCATTCCGCCGCAGCCACGCATTAGCGATGACGTCGACATTCCTGATTTTGGTCATTGCTGGAGCCCTGATCCCGCAGTCGCTCGCGGCCGGTAGCGAGGAGGTGTTTGGACTGATCCGCGTGGACGGCTACGGCCAGTTCTTTAGCGGGCTTTTCCTGCTCGCCGCCATTGTCACCGTATTGATCTCGTTTCGTTATCTTGATCATCGGGCGTCGAGTTGCGAAGAATTCTACATGCTCGTTCTAACGGCCACCCTGGGAGCCATGGTCATGGCGGTGGCTTCCCATTTTGCGACGTTGATTTTAGGACTCGAGATTCTATCGATTTCGTTGTACGCCATGATCTGCTATCCGCAAGAAGGCAGACTTCCACTCGAGGCTGCCACGAAGTACCTGGTGCTATCCGGGGTCGCCTCGACCACGATGTTGTTCGGCATGGCCCTGATCTATGCGGCTTCCGGTTCACTGAGTTTCAGCGCATTGGGACAACCAGTTGATAGCCAAAGTGAGAACTACTACTGGTTGGGGCAGGGAATGCTGATTGTCGGACTGGCATTCAAGTTGTCTCTCGTGCCTTTTCATATGTGGACCCCCGACGTGTATCAAGGGGCGCCGGCGCCGGTGACAGGGTTTATCGCGACGGTATCCAAAGGGGCTGTGTTTGCTGCTCTATTGCGGTACAGCGTGATTTCGGACGTGTTGTCCAACGCGTCCGTTGTACTGGGAATTTCGATTATAGCCGTGGGTTCTATGGTTGCGGGTAATCTCCTGGCGCTGTTGGAGAAAAACATCAAGCGGATTTTGGCGTTCTCGTCGATCGCGCACGTCGGCTATTTGCTGATTGCGCTGCTGGTGGTCGCCGCGTTGGATGATCCGGGGGTCGCCCGTGAGACGATGATGGTTTATCTGGCTGGCTACTTTCTAATGACCCTGGCAGCTTTCAGTGTGATCAGCGCTCTTTCGATTTCCGCGAAAGGACAGGACAGCGAGCAGTTGGCCGACTACCGGGGCTTATTTTGGCGCCATCCGCTGCTCGCGGCCGTGTTGACGACCGCGGCTCTTTCGTTGGCGGGCATTCCATTAACCATGGGCTTTATTGCCAAGTTTTACCTTTTTGCAGCGGGCGTCCAGGGCGCATTGTGGATTCTCCTTTGGGCGCTCGTCATTGGCAGTGCTATCGGCATTTACTATTACCTTCGAATTGTATTTACCATGACACAAAGCGAAACCACGGAAGGCTCGACGAGAACTTACGCTGCACCCATGGAAACCGTGGTGACGGCAGGCGTACTAGGCGCGGCCCTGATTCTCTTCGGTGTGTATCCGACGCCACTGATTGAGTTGGTGCGTGGCCTCATAGGGGCATTCGGGGCGTGATCACAGACAGGCACCCCGGAAGCTGCATGGGTTTGACGGAGACGACTACATGACAATTCGAGTACTTTTTCCGCGAACCGGTCGCGACAACCAGATCGAAATTGAGGCGCTCGGAGAAAGGGTGACCGGCGAGTTTTGCCGTGGCTTTGACACCGTTACGGAAGAGCAATGGCGTAACTGCGAGGGTATTGTTGGTGGGCATGTGCCTGCCGACGTGATGGATATGCTCGATAAGTGTCGTATTTTTGTCAAACCGGCGGTGGGGTTCGATGACGTTGATCTGGCAGCGTTCGGCAGTCGTGGTATTGCGGTCAGTAATACGCCCGACTACGGGACGCGTGAGGTCGCTGATCACGCCATTGCGCTGATGCTGACGTTAACCAAAAGCATCGCCTTTCATGACGAATCGCTACGAGCCGACCCGGTGGCCAACTGGCGCCCGGCACTGAATCCGTTTGGTAAACGCATGGCCGATTGCACGATGGGCATTGTTGGCCTCGGTCGGATTGGGACTGCGGCCGCGATGCGCGCCAAGGCATTCGATATGGATGTCACGTTTCACGACCCCTACAAACCCAACGGCTCGGAACTCGCGCTCGGCATTCGCCGATCCGACTCGTTAGCAGAATTGTTAGCCGAATCAGATATCGTGAGCGTGCATGCGCCGCTGAACGATGAGACCAGGCACCTCATCGATTCAGACGCCCTTGCGCACGCAAAAAAAGGAATCATTATTGTGAATACGGCGCGAGGTCCCATCGTCGACGTCGACGCACTGCATGACGCAATGAAGGATGATGTGGTGCTTGCCGCTGGGCTCGACGTTCTGCCCGAAGAACCGGCGAAGCTCGAGCGTCCATTGATCGCCGCATGGAAAGCGGATGAAGACTGGATTCGTCACCGACTCCTAGTCACGCCGCATTCCGCTTTTTTTACTCCTGAAAGTATTCGCGACATTAGGGCGTTTTCAGCGCGAACCGCCGCCCGGTACTTAAGGGATGGCAGGCTCGAAAACTGCGTGAACGAAGGCATTCTTGCTGGTCGTTAAAGTTCGCGAGCGGACCGTCGGACTGCAGGTCGTCGCCGGATCACGGTTCGCGTTTAACCCGGAGGCGGCAGGAAGCTTGCCAGCATAAACAGCAGGGCGACAATCATTAAAGGCGCCGTGAAGCTTGTGCCACCGAGCTTCGCGAGCATAGATTTTTGTTCCATCAAATTTCTCGGAAGTGCCGCTTGGACCAATCGGATTCGATGTTGAACCCACTCGTAATAGAGCGCGTTGGCGCGTAATGGAACGTAGACCAGCTTAAACGCGGCCAACAGTATCAATTGGACAGCGACGCCGAGGTCTGGATAACCCATCCGTCCGATTTGCCCGGCAACCACAAGAATTAACAGAGAGATGAGGGTGACGATGCCGGCCCATCGGTATTGCTTGCGGTATAAGAACCAAAAAACGTCAGCGAACAGCACGGGCCAGTGCCAGGTAAGTGGAGCGTAACCGCGTTCATCCGCGCGCTTGAAATAGGCGAGGTAGTAATTCGTGTTTGTTGGGCCGATAACGTCGGCGTACAGGTCGTCATTGTTTTCGCTCATACCGATCTCTTCGCCAGTTGTTCGGAAAAGTGCCACAGTTGATCTTGCAGTTCTTCGTTCAGAGCGGTTACGTTCGGGACCGTACGACGCATATTTTGATCGTAGTAGCCACCGCTAGCCTCGGCATATTCACGTGCGAGTGCCAATTGGACGGTATTTTCAGCGCCCTGTTCTGGCGAACGCATCGCACCCAGAGCCCCCCCGAGTTTCATGCCCCAACGAAATAGCCGGTTGTCGCCTCCCAGGTTGGTTGCCACGACACCCGGGTGCAGGCAGTTAGTCGTGATACCTGTTCCACGGGTCCGACGATGCAACGCTAGGGTAAAAAGTACGTTCGCGAGTTTTGATGTCGCGTAGGCTTGGAGGCCGGTCGCACCAGCCGTGTTGAGCGATGCCTCGAAGTCGGCTGAACCACCTTGGTAAGCGGCCGAAGCGACCGTCACCACTCGGCTGGTGCGGGCATTTGCTAGAACGGAAAGTAAACCCGTCGTCAGTACAAAAGGTCCCAAGTGATTGGTGGCGAACGTTAATTCAATCCCATCGGCTGACATCGTCCGTTGGCGAGTAACAATGCCCGCGTTATTAATGAGCAGATGGATATCGCTCGCCCGTTGACCAACCTCCTCCACTGCACCGTTTACGGAACGGATCGACGAAAGATCGCAATGCACATTCTCAATCGCGTCATTGCCCGTTGTCTCAGTGATCGCGGTCGCTAACGTTTCCGCCCGGTGCATATCTCGAACCAACATAATCAATCGGTAGCCAGCTGCAGCGATGCGCTTGGCTGTTACCGTGCCGATACCGTGTGTGGTACCCGTAATGACGGCCGTACGCACTATGTCACAACGTCCAAAGCGCCGCCGTCTATACGAATGTTTTGTCCATGTATGGCGTCGGCTTTCGGACTCGCAAGGAACACGATTAAATCGGCGACCTCGTCGCGCCGGACAATACGACGGATAGGGATATCGGCGGCAACATGAGACTCAATTTCTTCCCACGTGTTTCCCCAACCGTTGGTAGCGCCTCGGCGCATGTATGCTTCGCGCACCTCGGGTGTCAAAATCATGCCGGGAGACACCAGATTCACGCGGATATTAGTACCGGCCACCTCCTTTGCGAGACTCACGGTCATGGTCGCCAGAGCCCCCTTGGCAGCATAGTAGTGTGGATTTCTCGAATTAGGACGTGTGGAACCAACGGTACCCAAGTTGATGATGCGCGCTCTTTTCATGATCCTCATATCGGGTAGAAATGCCTGGATGAGACGTTCGGCCGAGAGCACGTTTTTTTGGTAGAGATCGACCCAATCGCTTGAACTGAGCGTCTCCCAACGACCCGATTCCGACGTGCCGTAGTTGTTCACGAGAATTTCGGGGGTTGCTTTGAGCTGCTCGATGAGGGTGTGGGTACCTTCGTCACGGCAAATATCTCCGAACACCGGGTAGCCACCTCCCAGCTCTGCCACGGCGTCTCTCGCCTGTGCCTCATTGAACCCATGCACGGCAACGTCGCTACCTTCCTCGATGAACCGTTTTGCCATCAACATGCCGGTACCTCGATGGCTCCCGGTTACAAGAACGCGGCGGCCTGAAAGCTGCAAATCCATGGAAATCCCAACATCTCGGTGTCCGTCAGAATACACTGTTGCTGTGGAAGTATGGTCCGTCTCGGTTTTTCTCATCGCGGTGTTCCTTGGCAGCTACGTGCAGGGCGTCACCGGGTTTGCGATGGGTATAGTTATCCTGGCGATTGTCGCTGCAGCGCAGGTTTATGACGTGTCGGTCATGGCCGCGGTCATTAGTTTTCTCGCATTCGTCAACGTCGCGGTCGCACTTTATGGGCGCGCCAGTGACGTTGATTGGAGTCTCTGGCTAAGCCTCTCGGTTGGACAAATCACCGCGATCGGAGCTGGCGTCTGGTTGTTGCATCAGCTGTCGATCAACGCGGCAAACGTTTTGTACTTGATTCTGGGTGTTTTCGTCGTAAGCGGAAGTGCGTCGATGGTGTTGCGGCCAAAACCACGGTCGGCGAGATCACCGATATGGTCCGCCGTCGCAGCGGGTGCGGGGGGTGGACTTGTTGGTGGTATGTTCGCCGCGTCGGGACCGGTTATTGGTTGGTTTGCCTATCGCCAACCCATTCCAGTAGCCACCGTGCGAGCAACTCTACTGGCGGGGTACCTCGTGACGACCACTACGCGTTCGTTGGTGGTGGGGTTTAGCGGGGGACTATCAGAGATCGTGTGGCTATTAACCGCAGTGGGATTACCGGCGGTCGCTGCGGGGACGTGGCTAGCTCGTCGTCACGCTGCTTTGTTTGACGACGGAAACATGCGTCGCATGGCCTTTACAACGCTACTGCTGTTGGGAATCGGAATCATCGTGTCGGCCGTGATTACGTTGACGCGAGCGTCGACCATTTAAGTAGCCTGACGTCGTGCTTTGTCGGCCTTAGCCATCAGGCTAAATAGATCCCCGGTTTTTTCAGTGGAACCGAATTCTCGATACAACGTCGCGACGTTGATCACAATCCGTTCGGCGTCGCCCCAATTGTCATAATCGGTAAGAGATATATCCATGGCAGCTTCGTAAACGGGCAGACCGGCTCGGTAACGTTTGTTGGCCTCGTCTCGGATGTACACGAGATAGTCCCGAACGGCCGTTACCCCCCGTTTATCGGTAATAGGGCCGTGTCCTGGTACCACGGTCTCAACGTCGATTCCGAGCATGTAATCGCACGCGTCAATCCAATTGGCGATGGGTCCGACCCAGAGAATGGGGTGTCCCTCGATAAAGAGAATGTCTCCTGTGAAAATGAGCTTATCGTCAGGAACGTACGCCAGAATGTCGCCTTTGGTGTGGCAAGGACCAACCTGTTTTAACCGCACCTCCTTATCCCCAACAGAGACGTTCATTGTCCCTTCAAATGTTCGAGTAGGTAATGTCGGCGTGATGCCTTCGAAGTCGAATGCGCCAAAACAGCGCTGCAGGAACTCACCGGCTTCGCCCAACGAGGGGGCGTTGCGCATCATCGTTGCCAGTCGATCAGGGGATTCCTCGGCAAGTTCGGCTGCGGTAGCTACTGAGGATATGATTTCCGCCCCGTGGACGAGTTCGTTGCCGTTGCAGTGATCGCCGTTGGCATGCGTATTAACGAGCGTGTTGAATGAATGCGCGGCGATGGGTTCAGCTCGTGACATGGCTTTCAGCATTTCGCGGGTGAGCTTTAGGTCGAATAGGGTGTCGACGAGAAGCGACTCATCACCGTCTACGATAAGACCCGCATTGCTCCATCCCCAACCGCCGTCTGGCTGAATCCACGCATAACCTCCGGATCCTAGGTCGTGTAATCCATGCGTGAAGGGTCTGATCGACAAGTTCATGTGGGCTTCCTGTGCGTCTTTCCTAGACGATGCGAACCCCTGACGCGGATTCGTATCGGAATGCGTTATCCGCTAGTTTAGCGTGATCGTGGACAATTTCGATGACATCCGCCCGTATCAAGATGCTGAAGTAGCTGGTGTGATGGAGCGCCTAATAGGCGATCCGGATTTGGTGGGTAGTGTGGCGGCTTTTCTGGTGCCTCGCTGGTACCGTTTTTTCCCTGTTATCGTGCGGATGTTCGTCCGTCAATCCCTTCGTCGGCGGGCCAAGGGATTAACGACGATTAGCGATGTGCAGGTTTTGCTGTCGGGGTACTTCGAACAAATGATTCGTCGGACGACCGACGGTTTCTCGTGCTCTGGTATCGAACGCTTGGATCGTGAATTGCCGTATTTATTCATTGCCAACCATCGAGACATTGCGATGGATTCTGGTTTTATGAATTACGCCCTTTGGTCGAATGACTTCCCGACCTCTCAGATTGCCGTTGGGGACAATCTTTTTAGCCACGGATTTGAATCAGATCTGATGCGTCTGACCAAAAGTTTCGTCGTTGTTCGAAACGAGAAGGGCCTAAAAGCCCAGTATGCGGCCCTTTTGCGCACGTCGGCGTACATCCGATCAACGTTAGATGCTGGACATTCGGTGTGGATTTCCCAACGCGAGGGTCGTTCGAAAGATGGTTTTGATCGGACCGAACCGGCCATTCTGAAGATGTTCATGCTTGCCTATCGGAACGAGGCTGACGAAGGCGTATCTGCTTGGTTGAACCAAGTGCAGTTGGTGCCAGTCTCGATTTCATACGAGGTCGATCCATGCGCGGGTATGAAGGCTCGCGAGCTGTATTTGACGGAACGTGAAGGGAAATACGAGAAGCGTGCGAACGAGGATCTCGAAAGTATCGTCGCCGGCATCTTGGGATTTAAGGGCCGCGTTCATCTGAATTTTTCGAAGCCTCTTTGTGCCGATTTCGATACTGTCGAAGCGTTAGCGGTGGAGATTGACAGGTGTATCGCGGTTGGAATTGAGCCTTATCCCACCTACTCGGAATCAGAGAATCGGCTAACGGGACAGGAGAACGTGGACGGGCTTCGCGGGAAAGTGGCGGGTGCCTTCGAGGAAGCGCTTGCGCAATTACCAGACGACCAGCGCCCATTCTTTCTATTGCAGTACGCTAATCAGATCCGCAATAAACGCGAACTCCTGGAGGTTATCGAGCGATAAGATCAGACCGAAAGTGGGAGTTCGTCGAGCATCGCGAGTTGCTCCCGGAGGCTCAGGACGTGGTCGGACCAGTATTTGATTCCATTGAACCACGGAAACGCGAGCGGGAAGGCGGGATCGTTCCAGCGCCTTCCGATCCATGCTGCATGGTGAATCATTCTGAGCGTTCGAAGCGGTTCGATCAGCACGATTGTTTGAGCGTCGAACGAGCAAAACATAGAGTACGCGTCGAGCAGATCGGACAGAATGGATTCTTGGTCCTCACGATTCCCCGACAGAAGCATCCATAAGTCCTGGATTGGGGGCCCGGTCTGCGTGTCGTCAAAGTCGACGAAATTAGGCGCGTCGTAACGCCATAATAAATTGCCGAGATGGCAATCGCCGTGAATGCGAACACCAGCGGGTTGGTTTTCAAAGACCGAGTCGATGCGCTGTAGCAAATGGTCGGTGATCGACTCGTAAGCGTCGACGAGCTCGGTTGGGATGAAATCGGAAGAAAGTAGGAAAGCACGACTCTCATGTCCAAGACGCTCGGCCGTCAGTGAGGGACGGTGTACAAAATGTCTCGCTCCGCCGGTCGCGTGAATTCTAGCGACGGCGCGGCCCATGACGGAGAGTACGTCTCGATCTTCGATATTGGGAGGTCGACCGGCGCGCCTTGGAAAAAGAGCGAATCTAAATTCGGCGCCGGAGACGTGAAAGAGCGTTTGACCACTAACGGATATGGGCGCGACACAAGGGATTTCGTTATCCACAAGTTCCTGTGTAAAGTCGTGCTCTTCACGGATACATTCATCCGTCCAACGATCGGGCCGATAAAATTTAGCGATGATCGGTTCGTCTTCTTCAATGCCTACCTGATAAACGCGATTTTCGTAACTGTTGAGTGCTGTAAGCGTTCCGTCGGTGCGATAGCCTAGTATCTCGATCGCATCGAGAATGATCTCGGGGGTCAAATGCTCGTAGGGTGTATCCGTCAACCAGACTCGCGGCTCCCGTCCGTGGTCGTAAGGCGACGGCAGTGTATGCCAAGCGGTTTCGATTCGTCACGTCCTCGGGCGCGTTCGTCTTCTCGATGATCTGATCGTGGGGCCCAAAAGCGCGATCCAAGTTGGTTATTATGCGCGCTGAAAATCGATGGGGTTGGGTATGGATTATCAGACGCCGCTTCGCGACATGCGATTTCTCATTAACGATGTCCTCGACTTTGACGGTCATTATCAGGCGATAGAAAGTGACGCGTCCCGAGATCTAGTCGATACCGTCCTCGAACAATGTGCGCGCTTTGCGGAGAACGAATTGTTCCCTTTGCGCGCGTCGGGGGATAAGACTGGGTGTTCGTGGAACGACGGCGCGGTAATGACCCCAGCGGGGTTTGCCGAAGCCTACGCCATGTATGTGCAAGGCGGATGGCCATCCATTGCAGGGAATCCGGCGTTCGGGGGCCAGGGATTGCCACGGTCTATCAGCCTCTGGGTTGAAGAGATCATGGCCAGCGCGAACATGGCATGGACGATGTACGGTAGTTTGTCGCGGGCGGCTATCAATGCCATCGATTCGCACGGTTCTGATGACCTGAAGGCGACGTTTTTGCCAAATCTTATATCGGGAGAATGGACTGGAACCATGTGCTTGACTGAGCCGCATTGCGGGTCCGACGTTGGATTGCTGAACACACGTGCCGAGCCCCATGCGGACGGTTCCTATCGCATCAGTGGAACCAAAATATTTATTTCCTCAGGCGATCACGATCTTGCGGACAACATCGTGCATTTGGTTCTTGCCCGGCTTCCCGATTCCCCTGCGGGAACCAAGGGAATTTCTCTATTTGTGGTGCCGAAATTACTCGATGGCGAATCAAACAGCGTTGTTTGCGGCGCCATCGAGGACAAGATGGGCATCCATGGGAACGCCACCTGCATGCTGCACTTTGAAGACAGTAGCGGCTATTTGGTGGGCGATGCCAACGATGGCATGCGGTGCATGTTTACGATGATGAATGAGGCGCGCATCCTGGTGGGTACCCAAGGCGTGTGTCTCATGGAATTGGGCTATCAGGCGTCCCTTCAGTATGCGACGGAACGCCTGCAGATGCGTGCTGCATCGGGCCCTAAATCCCCAGATCAACCAGCCGATCCAATCATCGTCCATCCTGACGTGCGCCGCATGTTGCTTACACAGAAGGCGTTTTTGGAAGGTGGTCGGGTGATGACGTATTTCGCAGCCCAACTTTCCGATACCGCTCATCGCGGTTCCGGCGACGATCGCGCAAGTGCCGAGCGGCTTCTCGATCTGATGACACCGATCGTTAAGGGATTTGTGACTGAGACTGCTTTTGAAGCGGTAAACCATGCATTGCAGATACACGGGGGGCACGGTTTTATACGCGAGACGGGTGTCGAGCAACTGGTACGGGACGCCCGTATCACCTTGATTTACGAAGGTACCACTCAAATTCAAGCACTCGACCTTCTTGGTCGAAAAGTCGTGATGAATCAGGGTAAAGCGTTAATGAGTTTTATTGAGATGATTCGAGCCGAAGCCGATTTGCAATCGGGTGGACCATTCGCTTCTACGTTACGGGAACTTGCGGATCAGTGGGGTGAGCTCGGGTTGGGACTTGGTGGCAAGGCCATGGGAGACGTAGACGAGATTGGGGCGGCGTCCGTTGATTTCTTGATGTATAGCGGGTACGCCACCATGGCGTACTTCTGGGCACGTATTGCGCGTGTGGCAAGCGCGCACGAAGACGATGCCTTTATGCGGGGGAAAGTGAAAACAGCCCAGTTCTTTTTTGACCGCATACTCCCGCGGGCGAACGCCCATCGTCAGGCTGCATTATCGGGTGCAGACTCGCTGATGGATGTCTCGGCAAACGAATTCGGACACCACTGATGTTGCCGTACAGGCCCCCGGGGAACGACATCGAATTTGTTCTGTACGACCTCTTTGATGCCGAAACCGAATGGGCGCAGATCCCAGCGTTCGATTCGTTTGATCGAGACACCGTCAGGGCCATTGTGAGCGAATGTGGGAAGCTGGCTCGCGACGTTATGGCGCCCTTATCGCAATCTTCAGACGAGGAAGGAGCCCATTGGAATGACGGGGTTGTTACGGCTCCTGAAGGGTTTAAGGATGCGTACGCTGCATTAGCCGCAGGCGGATGGCTGGGCGTGTCGGGCAATCCGGAATTCGGTGGGCAGGGGTTGCCGAAGATGTTGACCGCGTCTCTGGAAGAGATGTTTTGGGGAGCCAATACCAACTTATGG
Source organism: uncultured Gammaproteobacteria bacterium (assembly GCA_913030615.1). GTDB lineage: Bacteria > Pseudomonadota > Gammaproteobacteria > Pseudomonadales > Azotimanducaceae > UBA11889. Next base: position 15,317 of record CAJWCW010000005.1, read on the forward strand.
CTTTATGCGACGCTAACGGTGGGAGCAGCCATTTGCGTGGATGCCCATGCCGATGAGGACACGCGTCGTCTATACCTGCCGAAGTTCTATAGCGGCGAATGGACGGGGGCAATGGCCCTTACCGAAGCGCACGCCGGGACCGATCTCGGACTCATTCGCACACGAGCGATTCCACGTTCCGATGGCCGCTACAGCATCACAGGAACTAAGATATTCATCACCAGCGGTGAACATGACTTAGCCGAGAATATCGTCCACATGGTTCTTGCAAAAGTGCCGGATGCGCCAGGTGGTAGTCGAGGCATATCGCTGTTCCTGGTCCCGAAATACATACCCGGTGACGATGGATCGCTCGGAGAGCGCAACGGTTTTGAAAGTGCTTCGATCGAACACAAGATGGGTATCAAAGGGAGCGCCACGTCTGTAATCAACTACGGAGACGCGATCGGATACCTTATTGGAGAACCGAACCAGGGCCTCGCTTGTATGTTCACGATGATGAATTATGAGCGCTTGTCGGTCGGTATTCAGGGGCTCGGACTTGCCGACCGGGCGTATCAGGCGTCGTCTTCCTACGCCAAGGAACGCGTCCAAGGACGCGCACCGGAGGGCTCACGTGTTGTTAACACGGACGCCGATGCCATCATCGGGCACCCGGACGTACGTCGAATGTTGTTGACGCAACGTGCATACAACGAAGGTAGTCGGGCATTTTCAATGTACGTAGGGTTGCAGCTTGATCGAGCGAAATACGCCCCTATTGAGGCGGTTCGCGAGAAAGCATCGGGCTTCGTCGACTTGCTGACGCCTGTCGCTAAGGCCTTTATCACCGATCGCGGGTTGGAGTGTACGTTGCTGGGGCAGCAGGTTTTTGGAGGTCACGGTTATATTCGTGAATGGGGCGTCGAGCAACTTGTTCGAGACGTACGTATTGCGCAGATCTATGAGGGCGCGAATGGGATCCAGGCTCTCGATCTAGTGACACGCAAAGTTCTGAAAGACGGCGGTGCGACGGTGGGTGAATTGATTGACGATATCCGTCAAACCGAGGTACCGCAACGTTATACGGTGGCATTGGATGAGGCATTAAGCGCGTGGCAAGAAGTCACGCGATGGCTATGCGATTCGGCGCCTTCGGACAGTAACCTCCCGGGCGCGGCTTCAGTCGATTATCTCGATATGACGGGTCACGTTCTCTATGCGTGGATGTGGGCACGAATGGCGGGTGTTTCCGGTAATACGGATAAACGATATGTGGCGGATTATTACTTTGCCAAGCTACTACCTCGCTACTACTCCCTGGCGGCTTCGATCCGCGGTGGTTCTGCGAGTTTGATGGAACCGTCATCTGACTGGTTCTGAAAAGCCCATTAGATTGGATTCAATGGCGCTATTCATCGAATGTTGGAGACAATGTTTTGCACGAAATCGGCCGCGCCACTACCAGCGAAGCCAGTCAAAAAGGTCACCTGCCTGCCACCGAGATGTCGATCGGTTTCGAGCTGTGGGACGTCTCCTTCCTGGCGTAAGCGCCAGCCCCGGTCTTCTGCGATAAACCATTCTGGATGGCTGAGCCACGCGATGGCCGCAGAGTCCCAGGGATGAATGCCGTTGTCTTCTGGAAAACGTTCGAGCCAAAAGCGGATCCAATCCTGGCAACGTTGGTAGCAATGCAAGCCAACGTCGCCTTGCTGCGTGAGCGGATAAAGGTCTCGGGCCGTCACGGCAACCTGGCTGGTCAATTCAAATCCTGCGAGCACCGCACTCACACCGCTTTCCAGAAGGTCGCTCGCCGCCATTGCATCATTTTCGAAGTTAAAGTCGTTGACGGGACCTTGATCGCCAATGAAGAAAGACCGCCCTAGAGAACGACCTGCTACGATCACTACCGATTCAATATTTGCGACACGTTCCGGATAGCGTTTAACTAGCAGACCAACGTTGGTTAGTGGTCCAATGGCGGCAATATGAAGACGTTGCCTGGCAAGCTGTTCCGCCATGAATTCGACCGCATCGTTAGAGCCGGAACGTGTTGCGGACACCGCCCCTGACACGATCGGTATTGAGACATCCTTTACAGTAAGCAGTTCTTGCGCTGCGCGATTAACCAAGTCCAAGGGGGCGTTGCCGTAAACGGTGGTGACACCAAGTAGATTGAGTGCGTCATCGTTGATGGCTTCGATAATCGCAAACGCGTCGTCGATATCGCGGGGACGATCTTCGTGGATGACGCCAAGCGCGACGTCAGTGTCGATAATGAGGTTCATACGTCCAGAACGTGCGCGGTTGCCCAGTCGATCCACAACGAATCTTGGTCCCCTCGGTTTTCCGGTAAGGGTAATGTGGCGATACCCCAAAGTCTGCGTAAGACTTCAACGCCGGCGAAGCCCAGCGCGAGGCGTAGATCGACCGAGTTGGTTGGATGGTAATGCCCAAGGGCATCTCGGATTGCCGCATCGTCCAATCCCGCGAAGGCCAAGTGAGCCGCAAAGACGCCGAGGTCGAATTCGGCCATCCCGGTAAACGCGAATTCTGGGTCGATGACGCGAACACCCTGGGTCGTGCGCAGCCAACTACCGGGATAGAAATCGCCGTGAAGTAACGTAGGCCCATCACTCAAATAAAGGTCTCCAAGCTCTTTCGCCCGCAACGTAAGATCGTTTGAGCCGTGATCTTCGAAGGGAATTTCAAAGATATGGGCGTGATTTAGCATACGCATGTCTCGGTTGGTGAATACGTTAGATTCGATGTGCAACTGGTGTAAATCACGAAGCCATGAAAGGAGCTCTGGAATATCAGAATCGAGCGCCACGCCGCCGTAAATGTCGGTGCAATCCGAGGCGGGTCCAAGATCTTCGAAAGCCAGTAGATGGTACTCGGGTGCATGTCCTTTAAATATTGGCATGACGGCCGCCATCGGCATCCCCTGGAGGGACTGATAAAAAGCAGCTTCGACACGATCCCGATCGATCGGCGCGGGAATGTTGGGATATTTCGCGACATATGGAACGGATTGTTTCAGTACGATCGAGTCGGCGTCGGTGACGATGCGTAGGGTGAGGTTCATGTTTCCTTCCCCCGCGATTTCGGCAAACCTAAACCGGCCGTCGAGCCATCCTCTATCTCTTGAAAAATCCGCCATATTTGCGGCGTTCGCGATCGACAATTCCATCTAAAACGATTCGTACTGGATAAATGTCGCTGGGCAACGCCAGAGAAAGTCGTTCCCACCTCGTGACCGATCTCGGATCACGCAGATAACCGTTGGGTGATTTTTTGGTAAATGCCGCCAAAGCCGCCGTTGCTCATGATCACGACATGGCAGGTATTGCCGACGTATGCGCTGATTCGATCGACGAGTCGATCGATGTCATTTTCGACGGACGCAGCGGTTAGGCTCGCATTAACCAAATCGGTTAAGTCCCACTGGATGTTTTCGCTGCGGAACCAAATGACCTCATCCGCCGGAGCGGTGCAATGGTAGAGATCCTCGCGAAGGGTGCCGAGAGACATGGTGTGTGTTCGCGGTTCGATGATTGCAACGATGCGCTCGCTGCCCACGTGATTCCTAAGGCCCTGGAGTGTCGTACGAATGGCAGAGGGATGATGAGCAAAATCGTCGTAGCAATGAAGCCCATCTTTCTCCGCAAAGAGCTGCAACCGCCGTTTGACACCTTTAAACCGGCCCAGCGCTTCGATGGCAACGTCGGTGGGAACGCCCGCATGGCGAGCTGCGGCAATAGCGGTTAGTGCGTTTTCGACGTTGTGCACACCGAGTAGCGCCCACTCGACCGTCCCTAGCGCGGTATCGTCTAAGATGACGGTAAAGCGACTTCCATCTGACGTCATCGGGGACGCGTGCCACGATTCGCCGTTGTCCATGTCGATCCGTTGTAATCCTTTTTCTTCCATGGCAGCGAATCTAGAGACCGGCGTCCAACAGCCTTGTCGTAAGACCTCGTCGACGGCCGACGATTGTCGTGGGGCGACGATCAATCCGTCACTGGGGACAGTGCGGACGAGGTGGTGGAACTGGGTTTGGATGGCGTCGAGATCCTTGAAAATGTCCGCGTGATCGTACTCAAGATTGTTGATGACCAACGTCTTCGGACGGTAGTGGACGAACTTCGAGCGCCGGTCGAAATACGAAGTATCGTATTCGTCGGCTTCAACGACGAAAAACGGGCTCTCCCCGAGGCGGGCCGATGTACCGAAGTTGTTGGGGACGCCGCCGATCAGGAAACCCGGATCAAGTCCAGCGTACTCAAGAATCCACGCAACCATGCTCGTTGTCGTAGTCTTGCCGTGGGTTCCCGCGATCGCAATCACCCATCGATCTCGTAAAATGTTTTCACCGAGCCAAGCGGCGCCCGAGGTGTAGTCGAGATTTTGGTTGAGTACGAATTCCACAGCGGGATCGCCCCTTGGGCGCTCAGCGTTACCGATGACGATTTTTTCGGGTATTGGATCAAGGTGTGATGGGGCGAAGCCTTGATTGACCGTTATCCCTGCATTTGCGAGCTGCTCGCTCATCGGTGGATAAATAGGACCGTCTGATCCGGCCACTTCAAAACCGGATTCCTTCGCGAGTAACGCCAAGCTACCCATGAGGGTGCCACCGATTCCGAGAAAGTAGACGCGCTCGCTCATGTTGCCAACGTTGAGCTTACGCTGTAACTCGCGATTGCGATGAGGAGTGCGATGCCAACGGCGCGCGTCATGTCGACACTCATTGCCCGGTGAAGAATGAATCCCGACGCAGCGAGGCTCCAAAGAAGGAAGGGGATTGCGATCAGGACATTTCCCGTGAGCTGGAGCACGAGCAGCATTAGAATACCGAGGACGAGGTCAACGCCCGTCATCGCAGCAAAAGTTTGATAGAACCTTCGATGGAATCCAACGAGTCGGAGTGCGCCCCATGTCATGAGGGCCGTCACGGCGAGCGCACCGTACGTGGGTAGGAGTTGTATCCCGTTTAGACCAGAATCTTCAGACATCACACCCGGTCCGAACAACTGGGTGAATACGGTGAGCACCGTCTGCAGTGCGACCAACAAAACAATGAAGTAGGGGTGCGAAGGTACCTTTTCCGGGCCGTCCCGAAACAGGGCAATGTTCCAAAACAACTGAACAACGGCGAGCATGCGGAAATTGTCGCATAAATTGTGTGGATCCCTGAGAATCCCGACATTCACACTTTGGGAATCGTCATGACGCGGAGCAACGCGCTGTACGCGCAGTCGGGCGGGGTTACCGCCGTGATCAATGCCAGTGCTTGCGGTGTCATCGAAACTGCGCGCAAACACAAAGACGTCATCGGGCGTGTTTTTGCGGCGAATAACGGGATTCTTGGTGCGCTCACAGAAGAATTAATAGATACGGGCAAAGAAAGCGCGCGTGCAATCGCGGGTCTCCGGTCTACCCCAAGTGGCGCTTTTGGTTCGTGCCGATACAAACTGAAATCGCTCGAAGAAAACGAACGCGAATATCGCCGGCTGATCGAAGTATTCCGTGCCCACGATATCGGCTATTTTTTTTATAACGGTGGCGGGGACTCGCAGGATACCGCGCATAAAGTTTCTCAACTTGGGAAGCGATTGGGTTATCCCATCCGCTGCGTGGGTATTCCAAAAACGGTCGACAACGACTTGCCGTTTACGGATACCTGCCCGGGTTTTGGTAGCGTTGCCAAATACGTTGCCGTTTCTGTGCGTGAAGCCGCAATGGACGTGGCGTCAATGTGTGAGACCTCAACCAAGGTCTTCATCATGGAGGTCATGGGTCGACATGCAGGTTGGATCGCCGCGGCGGGTGGTCTTGCAGCTGACAAACCGGGCGACGCACCCCACGTCATCGTGTTTCCTGAAGTACCGTTCTCGAAGGTCAAGTTCCTTAGAAAGGTGAAGAAGACCGTCGATACGCGTGGATTTTGTGTCATCGTGGTGTCGGAAGGCGCGCGTTACGCTAATGGACGGTTTCTCGCGGATGCCGGCAACCTTGACGCGTTTGGTCATGTTCAGTTGGGCGGAGTGGCGCCGACGATTGCGGCGATGATTAACGATAAACACGGTTATAAGTATCATTGGGCGGTTGCCGATTACCTGCAGCGTGCCGCACGCCACATCGCATCAAAAACTGATGTCGATCAGGCGTACGCGGTGGGAAAGGCGGCCGTCGAACGTGCGATTCGGGGGAAAGACGGGATCATGGTGACGATTCGCAGAACCTCGGATTTGCCCTATCGGTGGACGGTGGGGGAAGCGCCTCTTCATCGAGTCGCGAATGTAGAGCGAACGATGCCAAAGTCGTACATCGCGCAGGATGGATTCGGCATTACCGCGCGTGCACGACGGTATTTAGCGCCGTTGATTCGGGGCGAGGATTATCCGAGGTACAAGCAAGGGCTGCCGCAGTACACGCGATTGAAAGCAGAGCTCACGGCGAAAAAATTACCGGCGTTCTCTATCGAGGCTTAAACGTCGCGTGACAACGCAGCGACTGGCGAGCGTTCACGTGCGCGGAACGCCCGTCGTGCAGGGCGTCTATGCGCCTATCGCTGCCAGCAACAGGATCGCGACAATGTTGATGATTTTAATCATCGGGTTGACTGCAGGGCCTGCCGTGTCCTTGTAGGGATCCCCTACCGTGTCGCCCGTTACCGCGGCCTTGTGGGCTTCGGATCCCTTCCCACCGTGGTTACCGTCTTCGATGTATTTTTTGGCGTTATCCCAAGCCCCACCGCCAGCCGTCATCGAGATTGCGACAAATAGACCGGTGACAATTGTTCCGAGAAGCATCGCCCCGACGGCACTCAAAGCGCTCGCTTGGTCGAAGACTAAGTTGAGCACGTAATACACGACAATAGGTGCGAGTACAGGCAGCATCGATGGGACGATCATTTCTCGGATTGCTGAGCGGGTCAGTAAGTCGACGGCTTTGCTGTAATCGGGTCGGGTCGAGCCATCCATGATGCCTGGCATCTCGCGAAACTGGCGGCGTACTTCCTCAACCACCGCGCCGCCCGCCCTGCCGACAGCCTGCATTCCGAGCGCGCCGAAGAGATAAGGCAGCATGCCCCCGATAAGAAGTCCTATGACCACGAAGGGATCCGACAATTCGAAGCTAATGTCCAAGGTGGGAAAGAAGTGTGCTAGGTCGTAGGTATAGGCGTTGAATAACACAAGCGCAGCGAGGCCGGCCGAGGCGATCGCGTAACCCTTGGTGACGGCCTTGGTCGTATTGCCGACCGCGTCAAGGGCGTCGGTGGTTTTACGGACGTCTTCATCGAGATCGCTCATCTCGGCTATGCCGCCGGCGTTGTCTGTCACGGGCCCATACGCATCGAGCGCCACCACCATGCCTGCGAGGGCTAGCATGGTCGTTGCGGCGATAGCGATTCCATAAATACCAGCAAATTGGAACGCGGCGACAATGCCAACCGCGACAATGATGGCCGGGATAGCGGTTGCCTCCATCGAAATAGCGAGGCCTTGAATTACGTTGGTGCCGTGTCCGGTTTCCGAAGCACGGGCGATCGACTTGACAGGACGATATTCTGTTGATGTGTAGTATTCAGTTACCCAGACGATGAGTCCGGTGACGACCAATCCCACGAGCGCGCAGTAAAAGAACTGACGACCTTCAGCGCCAGGGAACATGTGATCGGTTACGAAGAAAATTAAGAATCCGGAAATGACCGCGGTGGCGATAAAGCCTTTGTAGAGCGCCCCCATGATATTTTCCGAGCTTCCAAGGCGGACACAAAACGCTCCGATAACGGACGCAATAATGCAGACGCCTCCAATAAGCATGGGCATCTCAATAGCGCTTAGCTGATCGGCGCCCGAAAATTTAATGGTTGCCAGCAACATGGTGGCGACAATCGTGACTGCGTAAGTTTCAAACAGATCGGCGGCCATACCGGCACAATCGCCGACGTTGTCGCCGACGTTGTCGGCAATTACCGCAGCATTGCGTGGATCGTCTTCGGGAATACCGGCTTCGACTTTACCGACGAGATCGGCACCAACGTCAGCGCCTTTGGTGAAGATACCGCCGCCAAGGCGAGCAAAGATCGAAATTAAGGATGCGCCGAACGACAGCGCGACCAATGGTTCGATCAGGTGGCGTCCCTCAAGACCCATACTTTTGAGAATGGCGTAATACCCAGCGACGCCAATAAGTCCGAGGCCGACGACGAGCATGCCAGTGACCGCGCCCGATTTAAATGCGATCGCGAGAGCGGGTTTGAGCCCAGTCATGGCAGCCTGCGTGGTGCGAACGTTGGCTCGTACTGAAACGTTCATGCCGATGTAGCCAGCGATGCCGGAAAGCACAGCACCGACGACAAAGCCGATTGCGACCAATGTGCCAAGCGCCAGCCAAAGAACCAGAGCAACCACAACCCCAACAACGCCAATAGTGAGGTATTGACGATTGAGATAAGCCGTTGCGCCTTCTTGAATTGCACCTGCAATTTCGCGCATACGATCTGAACCGGCATCGGCGGACGTCACGGACCGCACAGCCCAGGCTCCATAGAGCAAGGCAAGCACGCCACACATTAGGGAAATCTGCACATCAGTCATGAAGAAAATCCATTGTTGCTTGAGGTAATTCCAACTTAGAAAACCTTTGCGAACCGCTTGTTGTAAGGTTTTCGGACGAGGACTCTACCGTAGGCGCAGTGGTGCTACAAGACGAATCATCGGCTTCAATCGACGACGTGTCTCGAGTGAGTGCCAGTTCCATTGATCTTAGGTATTGAAAAACGGGAGCGACTTTTAGTCTCGGCAGACGCCGTTTAGTGAATCTTAAGATCGCGCATTGCCTCGATGGATTTGATGTCAAAAGAGGCCGGCAAGCGCTGGCCGTTCGTGGTCACGAACGTGATGGTGGGATCGGGGGTGCCGTTCAGGTTCAAACGAAATAGCATAATGTGGGCGCGGCCAGGAGCCAGGTGCAAAGTTGCATTTGGTTCGACCACGAGTCGTGCTAACTGTCTCATGCGCGCTCGCTCGGGCGTGATTACAGTCTCGTGGAACTCGATTGTTCCGCTCCAAGGCGCGTCGGCACTGGTGATTATGAGCTGGGTATTCCCATGGTTTGTAATGTCGACATATGCAGCGGTGAAGTCCTGTGTAGACAATGGTCGACGGACAATGGCGTTGTCGAAGCTGACGCGATCGTTCGCGACGACCGGAAACGCCAAGGTAATCAACATGAGCAAACTCAGAAAACATCTAGCGGGCACTGCGGTCCTCCAACGGCATTACCAATACGCGTACCTGTGGTGGTGATCCGATTTCGATCTCTCCTCGGATGCGACGTTGCCCTGGTCCATCGTTGAGCTGTTCGTACATCCATCGGCCGTCGGCATCACTGCCGGCGCGTATCATCACTCTCGCGTTGGGTGCACGTGCTGTCGGGCTGAAATTCTTGAGTTTCAGCGAAGCGGACCGACTCCGTCGGCGCACTTCGTCGGCAGGTAAATCCAGCGACCACCTACGCGCATTTTCAAGCAGTTTGATCTGGCGGCGTAGGACAAGGATCCCGGCGGAACCACGGTCGATTTGTTCGGCGAAATCGAGTTCGGCACGTGCGACTAGCCAAGCTTCTCGGGCGATCGCTTCCATCGCGCGCGCGATATATCGTTCGACGATGCGTTCGAGCCCGTAGGTCGCGTCCGGTTGATCGGGCGCGATTTCCAGCACCCGTTGATACCACGCGAAAGCGTTGTCATCGTTGGGTGTGTCGAGCTGCCCTTTGTCCAAGGCCACTTCGGCGCGATTCAAAAAATATTCAACACGATCCCAATCAATGGCGTTCGGAACCGTTGGCGGAGGCGTTGTTGAGGGCGTAATCACGGAACATGCGCCGAGCGCTATGGATGCGAAAAGGGTTAAAAGGCGCATGTTCGTGTCAATGATTCCTGGTTTCCGATGCCGTATATAGTGTACAAACACGCCGCGTTCTATCGCTCGGTACGAGAGACAATTTCGTCATGCTGCTTGTGACCTCCAAATGGATTGTCGGGACCGCCGCCTCGATGGCGATGATGGTCGTGATGTCTTTGGCTGCCGCAGCTGAGAGCCCGGTAAATTTTGCTGGGACAGACGTTCTGAAGGAACAACCAGCGTTCCTCAGTGTTGACGAAGCCTATCAGATGGATGTGTCGCTATCGGACGATGGCCACATCGAAGTAAGTTGGCGGATGCCGCCCGGGTATTACCTTTACCGACATCGCTTCGCTTTTTCATTGGATTCAGGCGGGACGCTTGGACAGCCGATCATTCCAGTTGGTATAGAAAAAGTTGACGACTACTTCGGGAAAGTGGAGGTCTATTACGATGAAGTAAACGTCCGTATTCCAATCATCGAACAAACCGGTCCCTTACGGATCGGAATTACGTACCAGGGTTGTGCCGATTATGGCCTTTGTTATCCACCTGAAACGCGTGGGTGGACGTTGGTTCCGGAAGGCTACACGGTGGAGGCGTTAGCGGAGAATGGGATAGAGTCGAGCGATGTGTCGATGTGGGTTGTGGTTGGTTCGGCACTACTCGCTGGATTGCTGCTTAATTTGATGCCGTGTGTGTTCCCTGTCCTCGCCATTAAGGCCGTGACCGTTCTAGACATCGCTCGAAGCGGGCGAGGGCTCAAGCACGCGTTTGGCTACGCGTCGGGCGTAGTATCCACATTCCTCGTTCTCGGCGTGTTATTGGCAACGTTACGAACGGCAGGTGAAGCCGTTGGCTGGGGCTTTCAGTTGCAGGAACCCGGGTTTGTTTCTGCAATGACGGTCTTGTTTTTCGCGATGGGCTTGAATTTGCTTGGCGTACTTGAGTTGCCTGGTTTCGGGGTAGCCATGAGTAAACCGAGCGCCTTTCTGACCGGGATTATTGCTGTCGTGGTCGCGACGCCGTGTACCGTTCCGTTCATGGCGTCGGCGATGGGGTATGGGTTGAGTCGTGGAACGGGAGCGTTGCTTCTTGTGATGGTGGTTCTTGGTATCGGTATGGCGGCACCGTATGTATTGATCACCGGCTTTCCAGCGATTGCTCGTCGATTGCCGAAGCCCGGTGCATGGATGGTGACGATCAAACAGGCCATGGCGTTTCCGATGTTTTTGACCGCTGTATGGCTGACCTGGGTGTTGGCTCGACAAGCGGGTGCCGACGCCGTTCTGGTGCTACTAGCGGGTAGTGTTGGACTGGGTTTACTCAGTTGGCTCGGCATGAATAAAAGTGCTCGGATGAGTCGGGTATGGAGTGCAGGATTTGCCCTAGTCGTTGCCGTTGTCTGGGGTGTTACGAGTGTGCTCGACGAACCGACGCGAAAGGAAACCGCGGAGAATCGCTTCGACGTTGCTGCGTTCGAGACTGCGCGGGCATCTGGTCGACCTGTGTTCTTAAATATCACTGCGTCTTGGTGTGTGACGTGCTTGACGAATGAACGGACAACCCTCGCCACGGATCGAGTTCAGGATTATTTTAAGAATAACGGCATTGTCTATATTAAGGCCGACTGGACTCGGCGGGATTCATCGGTTTCTGACCTTTTAACGACATTTAATCGCTCGGGAGTCCCACTTTACGTGTTTTTCCCGTCACGAAGTCAACCGAAGATTCTCCCCCAATTGCTAACACCAGGCATACTTTTAAGAGAAGTAGACGACTATTTGGCCGCTAAAAGGCTTTAACTTCTCCTAACGTGCATGTAAATGAATGAAAATGAGGGGGTGATCGTGTCATACTGTGTTTTTCGAGGTGGATCGTCGTCGAATGCCGAGGATACTGGTATTACATGGCCCCAATCTAAATCTATTGGGTACGCGAGAACCTGAGATCTACGGTTCCGCCACGTTGGCAGATATCAATACCGAACTGCAACGGCTTGCAGAGTCGCGCGGAGTTGCGTTGACAACCTTGCAGAGCAATGCGGAATCGGATCTCGTCGAGGCCATTCAGAATGCGGCAAACGACGACACCGGCTTTATCGTCATCAATCCGGCAGCGTTGACACACACCAGTGTTGCGCTTCGCGATGCGCTACTGGCGGTGGATCTACCATTTATTGAAGTCCACCTATCGAACGTGTACGCGCGGGAAACGTTTCGCCATCAGTCCTACCTCTCCGATATTGCGACAGCAGTGATATCGGGGTTGGGCTCGGCCGGGTATGAATACGCGCTCCGTACCGCAATCAATACGCTGGAGCAATGATGGATCTTCGGAAGATCAAAAAACTGATTGAGTTGGTTGAAGAATCGGACGTCCGGGAGCTTGAGGTTAAGACCGGCGAGGAAAGTATCCGTATTGCACGTGGAGAGATCGCTCGACAATCGAGTGCTCCGACGGTGACCGAAAAGATCGTCACAACGCCCGTCGGCGAAGGTCAGATCGTCGTCGCACCCATGGCCGGGACGTTCTACCGTTCGCCGGCTCCGGGAGAACCCGCGTTCGTCGCTGAAGGAGATAAGGTGTCGATGGGGCAGGTCCTTTGCATCATCGAGAGCATGAAGATGATGAACCAAATCGAGGCGGACTGTGATGGCACGGTCGTTGAGGTTCTCGTTGCCAACCGTCAGGCGATCGAATCCGGTACGCCGTTGATGCGGATCATCTGACTTCTCTTGGCTTGGTTCCGTGTTCGGCTAAACGCGGTAGCCAGTGAGCTTGCTGAGCCATTCGCCGACGTTCTCGTGATAAATGGAGCGTTGGCTGTTTCGTTCTACGGAGACGATGGTGGGGAAGTTCTTGAGCCTGGTCCGGGGGAGCTGCTCTTGTGGCCGAGCGTTGCCGTGGAGGCATTGTTCCCCTTGGAGACCGATGTTGAGGGGGTCCGAACGCTTGTCCGAACGGCTGGGTTCGACGTGGCGCAACTCGATTTCTTGGGTGATGATGATTGGTCCGTTCACGGCGCGGCGACCGCGAGCGAACTCGATTTCGGTGGCCTATCCGTGGTTCCGCGTAACGCTTCTCGTGATAATGAGGTGGGCGTGATCCGGCTAGACCCCGGTCTTGCGTTTGGCACCGGTGGACACACGACGACGGCTCTGTGCCTCCGCTGGCTCGGCTCGGCGGATCTTCGCAATAGAAGTGTTCTGGATTATGGATGTGGATCCGGCGTTTTGGCGATCGGTTCGGCCAAACGGGGTGCCGAGACTGTTGTCGCCGTCGACCACGACCTTCAGGCCTTATCTGCTTGTCGCGATAATGCTGCCTATAACCAAGTCGCCATCGAAGTCGGTGCAACCACCGCAACATGTGCCAAAGGCCGTTTCGATGTGGTGATTGCGAACATTCTCGCCGGGACGTTGATCAAATTGTCCTCCACGTTAATTCAACGACTGAGACACGGCGGCCAAATACTGCTCTCGGGAATACTCGTTGCCCAAGTTGATGAAATACGAGCCGCATACGGAGGGATCGTTTTTGCGCCACCGGTGATTGAAGAGGGATGGGTCTTGTTACACGGCCGTCGCGCATGAGGTGGGCTGTTAGGGTGCTTTTTGTCACCGAATCGATAAACGTTATGATGGATGTTTACAGCCATTGGTGGGCTGCCGGTGGTCGCAATTGGTCCCTACAAATTAGCTAATTCGGTGCTGTTAGCACCGATGGCGGGTATTACCGATTTGCCTTTTCGGCATCTGGCGTGGCGGCTGGGCGCTGGCTTGGTGTACGGTGAAATGACTGTAGCTCGTCCCGACCTATGGCACACGCGTAAATCCATTGAACGGCGAACGTTGGATCCTCGTATTCAACCCGCCGCTGTCCAAATCGCAGGAGCTGAGCCAAAGTGGTTGGCTGATGCCGCGCAACGGCACGTGGACGAGGGTGCGCAGATTATTGATATCAACATGGGCTGTCCGGCGAAGAAAGTGTGCGACAAGGCGGCGGGATCTGCACTTTTGCGGGACGAAGGCCTTGTTCGATCCATCCTAGAAGCGGTTGTCAAAGCGGTCGACGTTCCTGTCACGCTTAAAATTCGAACTGGCTGGTGTCCTAACACGAAAAATGCAGTCACGATTGCACGTATCGCAGAAGCATCAGGAGTATCTGCGCTCACCGTACATGGTCGAACCAGGGCATGTCGTTTTAAAGGGTGTGCCGAATACCAAACCGTGTCGGAAGTTGTCACCTCCGTCGCCATTCCAGTATTCGCCAATGGCGATATCGGCGATGTCGATAAAGCGAAGAGCGTCGTTGAACGGACGGGGGCTGCTGGTGTGATGGTCGGGAGATCTGCGCTCGGGGCGCCGTGGCTACCCGGTTACGTAGCTCGAGGGCTTGCTGGGGAGGTGGCGCAAGAACTAGATTTCGTTGAGCGCGTAGTGATCATGCGAGAACATCTCGATGCAATGCACCGGTTTTACGGTGTGGAACGCGGCGTCAAGATTGTCCGTAAACACGTCCGATGGTACTTGCAACGCCTGCAACTCGACGAACAAAGGATCAAGTTGTTTAACCGTCTCGACGACCCAGAGTCACAGCAACGCTTTCTAAGCGAACTAACTCCCACTCTGGATAGAGCTGCGTGATCAAGCCCAAGAGAACAAGGACTGAATTAACGACATGACACAATTGACCGTTGCTCGCGCGCTCATAAGCGTCTCGGACAAACGCGACATCGAAATTCTGGTGAACCAACTCCATCAGAGCGGTGTGGATATTCTGTCGACTGGGGGAACCTATAAGGCGATTGAGGCCGTGGGCGTTCCGGTAACGGACGTAGCTCAATACACGGGGTTTCCAGAGATCATGGACGGTCGCGTTAAAACGCTGCATCCAAAGGTTCACGGAGGAATTTTGGGCCGTCGGGCGTTGGATACGGAGCTGATGAAAGATCACGGAATCGCTCCAATCGATCTCGTCGTCGTCAATCTATATCCTTTCGAGGCGACCATTGAACGCGATGATTGCGATCGCGAATTGGCGATCGAAAATATTGACATTGGTGGTCCGGCGATGGTCCGTTCGGCGGCAAAAAACCACGGTGACGTCTTAGTGATCGTCGATCCGGACGACTACGTCGAAGTAGCTGATCGGATCGCTACGGGCATCATAGATCTCTCTTTTCGGGAAAAAATGGCCGCAAAAGCGTTTCGGCATACGGCCGGATACGATGCTGCGATCGCGGGCTACTTGTCGGCTAACGAACGTTTTCCCGAAGTGCTGAATCTAAAATTCGAACTGCGCGATGCGATGAGATATGGAGAGAATCCTCATCAGCAAGCGGCGTTTTACACCGAGAAAAATCCGCCTCCTGGGACGGTTGCGGCGTTGGAGCAGCACCAAGGTAAGGCACTTTCGTACAACAATGTGGCGGATACCGACGCCGCCATTCAGTGCGTTAACGTGTTCGATGATCCGGCCTGTGTCATTGTTAAACACGCGAACCCTTGCGGTGTGGCGATCGCGGATTCGATCGGTGAAGCATACGCGCACGCATTTACAACCGATCCAACCTCTGCGTTTGGAGGGATTATCGCGTTCAACCGACCCCTCGATATGACTACGATGGCGGCCGTTGTTGCAAATCAATTTGCCGAAGTGGTCGTCGCGCCGAGTATTGCGCCGGGTGTTATTGACGTGGCTCAACAACGCAAGAATCTACGGGTTTTGACGACGGGACCACACGAGAATACACGGCGAGGAATGGAATTTAAGCGTGTGGGCGGTGGCATTCTCGTGCAAGACGCGGATGAACGATGTTTGGACGAGGCAGGCATTAGAATCGTTACAAATCGAAGTCCGACGGACGCGGAACGACGGGACCTTGACTTTGCCTGGCGTGTAGCCTGGTTCGTCAAGTCCAACGCCATCGTTTTCGCACGTGCCGGATGTACCGTTGGTGTAGGTGCTGGTCAAATGAGTCGAGTGATAAGTGCAAGGATCGCGGCCATGAAGGCAGCGGACGAGGGTCTTGCGGTGGTGGAGTCCGTGATGGCGTCCGATGCATTTTTCCCTTTCCGCGACGGGATTGATGCCGCCGCCGAAGTTGGAATTAGTGCTGTGATACAACCCGGCGGTTCCGTGCGAGACGATGAGGTGATCGAGGCAGCGAATGAACATGGCATGGCGATGGTGTTTACCGGGGTTCGGCATTTTCGACACTGATTGCTCGAGCGGGATGGATTAAGGGGCAAGGACACATGAACGTACTGGTCGTTGGCGGCGGAGGTCGCGAACATGCACTTGCGTGGAAGGCATCGCATTCAACCCAAGTGGAAACCGTTTTTGTTGCGCCAGGAAATCCTGGAACCGCAGCTGAACCGGGCTGCCGGAATGTCAACATTGCGGTCGATGATTTTACCGCCCTTGCAACTTTTGCCGCATCAAACGACGTTGGTTTGACGATTGTTGGTCCAGAAGGGCCGTTGGTTGCAGGTATTCGAGATTTTTTTGATGCGCGGGATCTTCGCTGTTTTGCACCTTCGCAGCGGGCGGCGCAGCTCGAAGGTTCGAAAGCCTTCAGCAAGGAATTTCTCTCGCGCCACGAGATACCGACGGCGCGATACGAAACGTTTACGTCGTTCAATGACGCGAATCGGTACATTCAAGCTGAAGGTGCGCCGATCGTCATCAAGGCGGATGGGCTTGCAGCCGGCAAAGGCGTTGTCGTTGCAGGGACGGTTGCGGAGGCAGTTGATGCGGCGCGCGTAATGCTGTCGGGCGAGCGATTTGGGGATGCGGGGAAGGAGATCGTGGTTGAAGAGTTTCTCCCGGGTGAGGAAGCCAGTTTCATTGTCGTTGCGGACGGGGACTCGGCTCTGCCGTTCGCGAGTAGTCAAGACCATAAAGCCCGAGATGCTGGTGACACGGGGCCGAACACCGGTGGTATGGGCGCGTATTCGCCTGCACCGGTGGTAACCAGCGACATCCACCAACAAATTATGGAAGCCATTATTAATCCGACGATCCGGGGTATGGCCGCGGACGGAATTCGGTACCAAGGGTTTCTCTACGCGGGGTTGATGATCGATGAGACCGGGGTAGCAAGAGTGATCGAATTCAACTGTCGTTTCGGCGATCCCGAGGCACAGCCTGTCATGATGCGGTTGGAGTCGGATCTGGTGGAACTGTGCCAACGCGCTCTTGATACGGAATTGACGACGTTTGAGTTAGCGTTCGCCGAAGACGTTGCGCTTGGCGTGGTGCTGGCATCCGGTGGCTATCCAAACAACTACGAGACGGGACATGAAATTCGTGGACTTGCGGAAGACATCGACGGGACGAAATTGTTTCACGCCGGTACGCGCGAAGATGGTGATCGCGTGATAACTGCCGGTGGTCGAGTACTTTGCGTCGTGGGGATGGGGAGTTCGGTCGGCGAAGCTCAAGCTCGAGCGTATCAGCGCGTCGACGCCATTGGTTGGAAGGACATGTATTGTCGTCGCGATATTGGCCATCGTGCAGTACGACGAGAGTCGGGTTAGTCGTGCAACATTGAGGTCAGTATGAAGGTAGATGCATCAACTGCCGTGGATCTGCACGGGATCGGACGACAAGCGGCACGACTCGAAACACTCGGTTACGACGGTCTCCGGGTCGCCGAACTCAACCACGATCCTTTCATGGCACTTGCCGTTGCGGCGGGACAGACCTCCAGAATCGAACTCGTGACATCGGTTGCAGTGGCTTTTGCCCGCAACCCCATGTCCATGGCTCTCTTGGCCCACGATCTCAACGCCTATTCGGAGGGACGTTTGGTGTTGGGACTAGGCTCGCAAGTTAAACCTCATATCGAACGTCGTTTCAGCATGCCCTGGCACAAAGCTGCGCGTCAGATGCGTGAGTTCATCGAGGCCATGACGGCAATATTTAACTGCTGGTATGAGGGTGCGCGGTTAGAGTACGAAGGTGAGTATTATCATCACACGTTAATGCCGGCGACGTTCACACCTGACAATACGGAGGGACCCCGCCCACGTATTGCGTTGTCCGCCACAGGCCCATTGATGACGCGAGTGGCGGCGGAGATTGCCGATGGAATGATCATGCACCCGTTCTCGTCTGCGAAATACATGCGCGAAGTCACGCTTCCCGCCATTGAGGACGGGCTACAGACAAGCGGTCGTAGTTTGAGTGAATTCGAATTGGACTACGCGCCGTTGATCGCCACTGGAGTGGATGAAGAGTCGATCGTACGCGCCATCGCCACAATACGAGATCGAATCGCGTTCTACGGATGCACCGTTGCATACAGGCCGGTCCTTGAAATACATGGTTGGGGAGAGCTTCAGGAAGAGCTTATTTCCCTGAATCGGCAGCATCGTCGAGACGAGATGTCGCGTCTTATCTCCGACGAGGTGCTTGAGACACTGGCGATTGTCGGTGATCCGCGATCGGTGGTAGAACGGATGCGTGAGCGGTTTGGCGGTCTAATTAGTCGGACTGGTTTTGCCGTTCCTAACATTTCTGATGATGAACTCGGGTCACTGTTGGAGCTACTTCGGCGTTGAGTTTGGGGAACAAATCCGGCGCACGCAGCACGCGATGTTCTAGCCAACGATCCCTGGTCCTTTGTATTCTGTTGTATACGCATCAAGGAACTAGCTTCGTATGATCCGACTGGGAAAGCGTCAATGATCGACCGGATGATTCGTGTATTCGATCGGGGATTGCGGACCGTCGCAGGTATCCATCCGGCAACGGACGATATACCCGACGCCCCAACGTCGGATCTTTCCGGTGCCGAAAAACGCCGCGCGGGATCGCTGATGCGCGTTAACCATACTGGCGAGGTATGTGCGCAGGCACTATATGAAGGCCAGGCATTGGCGGCACGTGATGTAAAGGTCCGATCGGCTATGCAGCAAGCGGCGAAAGAAGAGGTTGTGCACTTGGTATGGTGTCGCAAGCGACTTCAAGAACTGGATACACACCCGAGCGTACTCGATCCAATTTTCTTTGCGACATCGTGCGCGCTCGGGGCGCTTGCCGGGGCGCTTGGGGATCGGGTCAGTCTCGGATTTATTGCCGCGACCGAGGACCAGGTAGTTGAACACCTGGATCGGCATATCGATCAACTGCCGCAAGGGGATGGTCGTAGCCGTGCGATTCTCGAGCGAATGCGTGAAGATGAACTGCGCCATGGCACGTCAGCTGAGAAAGCGGGCGGCTTGCCCTTCCCGATGCCGTTACGCCGTCTTATGACCTCGTTTTCTCGAATCATGACGGAGACGACCTACCGGATTTAAAACCAGAGCGGGTGACGCATCGTTTTTGACATCGCACCTTATCGATTTTCGTCAAGCTCTTTTCGCAGAAATCTTTCAGTACAGGGGTCCGGAAAAAGCGGTTGAACAGCAGCGGTACATCAAATCGACCATGCCGATCATGGGTGGCAACGCGACGGCGTTGTCGACCTTGTCAAAACGCGAGGCCCTCAACATTCTTTTGAACAGTGGCGAACTGGACAAAATCCTCTGAATTCGTTCTTGGGCTTCTAGCCGTCAGCAAGGGGCGGGTGATAGATGAACTGGATGGTCACTCCGTTGGGATCACGACAATAGAAACTCCTTGCACCGTCACGATGCGCACGCGGGGGTTCCATAATTTCGATGTCAGCGCTCGCCAAATAGGTATGCCAGGCATCGACATCGTTTTTGTCATCGATAAGGAATCCGATATGGTCCAGCCGTTGGTTAACTGAAGCTGATTCTTTCGCAACCCGGTGCAGAGCAATATTGTCCGAGCCCGACGTCAAGTAAACGTTGTCGTTGTCGGGTTCCCACTCAACGGTGAGCCCGAGGACCTCGACATAAAAAGCCTTGGTTGCTTCGAAGTTGGAAACGTTCAACGCCACATGGTGCATGCCGGTGGTTGGCGGTGGTCGAACTCCACGTGGCGTCACGGTGTTTCCCTAATTTCGTAGTCATGCGTGAAGCGAACGCCGCCGCGCTGCATCATGATCGACGCGGAGCAGTATTGTTGTGCACTCAGGTCGATTGCGCGTTTAACTTTCGTAGGGTTGAGTTTATGTCCCGTGACCATGAATTGGACGTGGACGTCGGTAAACACTTTCGGCTCTTTATCCGCACGCAACGCTGAGACTTCAACGTTGCAGTTCGTTATGTCTTGACGTCCCCTTCGAAGGATGTGCACGACGTCAAACGCTGTGCAACCTCCCAGTCCTATGAGTACGAGCTCCATCGGTCGAGCTCCATCGTTGTTTCCGCCGTGTTCGGCTGGTCCATCCATCGTGAGGGTGTGGCCCGTTTCGGAGGTGCCCGAAAATCTCACGTCGCCGTTCCATTGAACCGTCGCTTTCATACCAGACCTGCCAAAATTTCGACCATTTTCCGTGTATTCCGCTCAGACTGCGACCGTAGTTGGGTGCATGCGACGTACGAATAAACGTCGTTTCGCTCAGCGCAGCCTACGCCATGCGTTTGATGAACGGCGTTCTAAGGGCGATCTTGTTGCCTGCGTACGCCGTACTCGGTAACTCCGCCAAGCGGGACGCTTCCGCCACGGTATCCTCTATCAATGCGTTCGGTTCGACGACGAGATCAAGAAAACCGGCATCAACGGCCCCGATCGGATCGTAAAGGTGGGCTTGGATGATGGCAGCCGTGTGGTGCCGTTTGGATAATCGATCATCGGCAAGCGCCAATGCGAACCGGGGCAACACAGCTCCAATGGTGGTTTCGTTAAGCCCAATTTTGAAGTCACCGGCTGTTCCAATGCGCGAATCCGCCGCGAGGAGGATGAGTGCGCCTGCCGCGATAGCATGTCCGGTGCAGCCGATTACTACAGGTTGAGGATGCGAGTAAATCGTTTTCAACATCCTGCCGCCCGCGGCGACGAGAGTTTGTGCGGCAGTTCCGCCGTTGCCGACTACCGATAAGTCGAAGCCGGCAGAGAAACGTCCGGGTCGACCAAAAAGAGCGATTGCAGATGCTTCGCTGCGGGAACGTTCAAGAGCCTGCGTCAGCTCTTCGATGAATGTGTGGTTAATGGCATTTGCCTTGCCGTCGTCTATGTGAATGACGGCAACTTCACCGTCCTTTTGATAATCGAGCATTGAAATATTCCTAAGAGAAGAGAGTCTTAATTTGTTTGCCGGGATCTTCGGCCCGCATAAAGGCCTCACCGATCAAGAAGGCGTTGACACCCGCGCGGCGGAGACGTTTGACGTCGTCGGGCGTTCGAATCCCGCTTTCGGTCACAACCTTGACGGTTTCGGGTATCCGGTCTAACAGTTCAATTGTGGTGTCGAGGTTGGTTTCGAAAGATTCAAGATCGCGGTTGTTGATTCCGATCAAACTCGGTTCGAGCGCGATGGCCGCGTTCAATTCCGAAGCGTTGTGAACCTCGATGAGAACGTCAAGCCCGATCGACACCGCGATTTCGTAAAGCGTATGCATGGTTCTCGAATCAAGCGCAGCGGCAATCAGCAGAATGCAATCTGCCCCGATTACTCGAGCTTCAAAGATCTGATATGCGTCGACAACGAAATCTTTTCTTAGGACGGGCAGGGGCATGTTGTCTCGGGCTTGGATTAGGTCGCCGTCGTCGCCCTGAAAAAAATGCTGATCCGTCAATACCGACAGGCACGTTGCACCACCCTCGTAGTAACTTGTGGCGATCGCAGCCGGATCAAAGTTTTCACGGATTACTCCCTTGCTTGGCGAAGCTTTTTTGATTTCGGCGATGATTGCGGGTGATTGTTCCGCTAGCGCTTTGCCGAATCCGCGAGTGGGCATGCAGGATTCTGCTAGTTCTCGAAGTAGGTTTTGGGTTCGGTATGTTTTTCGTTGCTCGACTTCGAGTCGTTTGTGTTCGAGGATCTTCGAAAGGATGTTGGCGGTCACACGGTCTCCATTAAGCGTGAAACTCGAGTCAGTTCCGCAAGCTTTTCGGCTGCCAGTCCACTAGCGATGGAGTCTTCCGCCATTGCGACACCGTTTGCGAGTGTGTCGGCAATCCCTGCCACATAAATGGCGGCGCCGGCATTCAGCGCCACGATATCGGCTGCACCAGTAGCGTCGTCGCCGCTGAGCGAATGCCGCACGAGTTCAAGGCTACTCACGGGAGAATCAGCTTGTAGGCCCGCAACGGGTTGTGTCGTGATCCCAAAGTCCTCCGGTTCGATGGTGTATTGTTGAATCTCACCGTCTTTAAGTTCGACGATGTTTGATGTGCCAGCGATTGATAGTTCGTCAAGGCCGTTGGCATGTACCACCATCACATGCGTTGACCCCAGCAACTTAGCGACCTCAGCCATGGGTTGTTGCCATTCCGGCGCAAACACGCCAATGAGTTGGCGTTCGGCCCCAGCCGGGTTGGTAAGAGGTCCAAGCAAATTGAAAATTGTCCGCACTCGTAGCTCTTGTCGTATGGGTCCTGCATATCGCATGGCCGAATGATGTGCCTGGGCGAAAAGAAAGCCCACGCCGATCTCTCTAATACATCGAGCGATTTGCTCGGGCGTTAGCGCAATGTTCACGCCGGCAGCTTCGAGCAAATCGGCGCTGCCGCTTTGACTTGTCATACCGCGGTTACCGTGTTTTGCGACGTGACCTCCGGCCCCGGCGACGACGAAAGCGGCGGCGGTCGAGATATTAAATAGCTTGGAACTCCCTGAACCACCGGTGCCGCAGGTGTCTACCAGGTTCGCCACGTCGACCGTAACCTTGGTAGATACTTGACGCATGGCCTCGGCGGCCCCTGCAATTTCCTCAGGGCTTTCGCCCCGGACGCGTAGGGCCATCAAGATCCCACCAATTTGAGCGGGCGATGCTTCGCCCGCCATGATCGTGTCAAAGATAGCCTTGGTATTTGCTTGGTTAAGCCTTTCCCCTTCGATGATGTGCGTGAGCGCTTCGCTAAGATCCACCAGTACTTTCTCCGAGAAAATTATTAAGGAGCTCGTGTCCAGCCTGGGTTTTGATCGATTCGGGGTGAAATTGAACGCCCTCCACGTCAAAGTCACGGTGCCGAAAAGCCATTACTTCATCGAAGGTGCCATCCTCCAATTCGGTCCATGCTGTAATTTCGAGACAGTCGGGAACGGAACTTTTCGAAACGACTAACGAGTGGTAGCGGGTCACCTGGATCCGATTAGGTAGGTTATGGAATACGCCCCGACCATTGTGATGAATGCGGGAGAGCTTACCGTGCATCACTTGACGGGCACGGACGACGTCGCCGCCATAGACCTGCCCGATGCTCTGATGCCCAAGACAAATCCCGAGGATGGGAATCGACTCTCCAAACTCCCGGATGACGTCCATCGAGATGCCCGCTTCATTAGGCGTGCATGGCCCCGGGCTGATCACGATCTTCTCGGGTTTCAACTGGTTAATTTCGTCTAAGCTGATCTCGTCGTTTCGGTGAACCTCGACGCTCGCGCCCAGCTCGCCCAGATACTGGACGATGTTATAGGTGAAAGAATCGTAATTATCGATCATTAGAATCATGGCGCGCTCCTTCCATCGACTCGAGCTGAGCTGCAAGGAAGTAAACTCGATACGTGTGGCGTCAGCATAAGGTGCATTTTAGTCGGAACAAGGTAACTTTGGCCTATTGTCGATAGAAAGGTTTTTTGACGAGTTGGATGATCCCAACCGAAACTTGTTTATTCGATAAGTGCTTCGTAGGCGGCCAAGGTTTGGTCTCGACTACGTACCAAGGTCAGATTTTTCTCAGCGTAATCAAACAGCGAAGCGAACGATTGTTCGAGTCTGTTCACGTTCGAAAGCGAGGTCTTCAATAACAGGTGAATGGCTTCGACGTTTTCGATCGCGCAGATGTATTGTTTGGGTAGCACTTCGTTCGGAATAGGGACATCGGTCGAAATGACCGGCGTCTTTTCTAACAACGCCTCCGCGAAAACGTACGAGAATCCCTCGTTTCGCGACGGGATGACCACGAGATCGGCAGCACCAATGTAATCTAGGG
>CAJWCW010000006.1 GCA_913030615.1 uncultured Gammaproteobacteria bacterium
GCTCTGGCCGTCGTCGATGTCGAGCTTGGGGCGCCGGTCGCCAATCCTGGAAAAATATTAGCTATCGGACTCAATTACGCGGACCACATCGAAGAATCGGGTGCCGAAACGCCTAAAGTGCAGATGTGGTTTAACAAACAGACCACCGCAACCAACGGACCCTATGGCGACATCAATAAGCCAAGTGTGTCTGATTTACTCGATTACGAAGGAGAGCTGGTGTTCGTCGTTGGGAAACGGGCGAAACACGTTCCGAGAGACCGGGCGCATGAAGTGATTGCGGGGTATTGCTGCGGTAACGATGTCAGCGTTCGCGATTGGCAGAGGCGCTCGCAGACGATGCAGATAGGAAAATCGTTTGATACGCATGCCCCTTTTGGACCTTGGATGGTCACTTCGGATGAGGTGGGCGACCCGCACGACCTTGCACTTCGTACCTACGTGAACGGAGAAAAACGCCAGGACACTAATACGCAGCAGATGGTGTTTGATTGTTTTGATCAGATAGCACATCTAACCCAAGCGTTCACGCTTGAACCTGGCGATGTTATTTATACCGGCACCTCGAGCGGAGTGGCAGCGGCGCAGACCCCGCCACCGTGGTTGACTGTGGACGACCTGGTCCGCGTTGAAATCGAAAATATCGGCTATATCGAAAACAAGGTCGTTATGGAATCCGGGGATTCGATTCTCGAATAGGTCGGTAAAACGAACACGATCTCGGATCGGCTAGGTGGTATAGAGTCCCAGTTTATTGCGGACCATTGTGTCTAGCCGGAAGACGTGGTCGTCTTCGATTCGAAGGTCCTTCAACGCGTCCGCTAATTTCGTGAGGTATTCGACGTTGCTTCCGCTGGGGCCTTCGCTTTGACAGATCTGATCGGCAATCGCTTCGAGCGGCGCGTCCCCGAGGAAGGCAGCATTTTGTTGACTAGCGATGTAAACGATTCCTGCAACGCGCGTCGACGGTAATTGAATCGATACGTCGTGTCGCTTGTAGCCGTTCTTTTCGCGCTGGTCGAGATGGGCTAACACCTCTTTGGTGACTCGAAACGCGCGGCCATAGCAAAGTTTCCCTTCGCTCGCGATTAACGTTAGGACCCGACCGGGGCGGTTTTCAGTTCCTCGATGATCGTGTGATCCCTGCCAGAAACGTCGCGACCAGTGACAGATATTCCCGGGTTCTGACTCTAGAAACGGAAAATCGGGGCGCCAAATTAACGAGCCGTAACCGAAAACCCAGAAATCTTGCACTCGTTTGTCTTAGGCAAGCCCCTTCGACACATCGAACGCCTGTTGAGACGCTTGTTGAAGGGCGGGGTCATTCAAGAAATCGAGAGCGGTCATGGCGAGCGCCTTTGCTCCATCCAGCGCAGCTTGGTCACCCATCTCGCCCCCTGCCCATTTTTCGAATTCCGGGTTATGAATGACGACGTTGGGAGGAGCAGCTGCCAGCATGGGGTGAATGGAGGGTACGCGGTGACTGACGTTGCCCATATCGGTGCTGCCAGCACCCGCGCTGCCTAGTTTCTCGTAGGGAAAAAAGTCGCGGCCTAAGGCTTCAGCATTGTGTTGGAAACGTTCGGCCAAGGGCCAATTGGTATTTAGATCGAGGTAATCGACTTCTCCCCACGTGGTTTCGACATCGCTTCCGGAACCCTTCGCGCCCGCTTCAAAACATGCTTGTACTCGGGGTTTCAATACTTCAAGTTCGTTGGCGTTGGCGGCGCGAACGTAAAACTCGCCGGATGCCCGATCGGGGACGATGTTGGGAGCTTGGCCTCCTTCTGTGATGATGCCGTGGATGCGTTCAGTGTGTTGGATGTGCTGACGCAAATTGGATAGGGCTTGATACGCAAGGAGCAAACCATCCAGGGCGTTGACACCGCGATGTGGCATTGCCGATGCGTGCGCCGAACGTCCCTGATAGACCGCGCGTACTTCGGCGACACAGATACACGGCATCGTCGCGAGGTTGATCCCGGCGGGGTGCATCATGATCGCTGCGTCGGTTTTATCGAAGGCCCCGTTGCGTGCCATCACTTCTTTGCCACCGCCACGCTCTTCTGCCGGTGTTCCAAGTAGTCGAACGCTGCCGGTTAGGGACACGTCGACCGATTTGAGCGCCAGGAAAGCTCCTAACGCCGAAGTTGCAATAATATTGTGGCCGCAGGCGTGGCCAATACCGGGTAAGGCATCGTACTCCGCTAGGATGTCGATGCTCGGCCCGCTATCGGCTGGAATCTGTGCTTCGAACGCGGTTTCGAGACCGTAAACCTTCGAATTCACGTGCTGTTTGTGATGCTCCAACGTGCGTGTCAGAAGGGCGCTTGCCTCGTACTCTTTGAACGCAAGTTCTGGATTTGCGTGAATTGCGTGCGATACCTCTAATAATGCAGACGCATGGCTATCAATGAAGTGGGCGATGTCGTCTTTGACTTTATCCATAGGTCGATCCTAATTGAGTGCGTGTGCGTGAAATGACGTCGTTGGCTTACACGATCCGGGAACCGGTTTTGCCCCAGTATTCGTCTTTAAGCAAGCGCTTGTAGAGCTTGCCGGTGGGCAATCTCGGTAACTCAGCCCGAAAGTCGACACTTTTGGGACACTTGTAATGGGCAATTCTTTCTCTTGTGTAGTGGAGTAACTCTTCCGCCAAATCTTCATCAGTCGCTATGCCCGCTGCTGGCTGAACAATCGCCTTAACTTCTTCTCCCATTTCGGCGTTGGGGACGCCGATGACTGCCACGTCGGCGACTTTTTCGTGCATGATCATGGCGTCTTCGATTTCTTGTGGATAGATGTTGACTCCGCCGGAAATGATCATAAACGTCGCGCGGTCGGTAAGGTAGAGATAGCCTTCTTCGTCGACATACCCAACGTCGCCGAGCGCGGTCCAGTTGTCGTGTGCGGGGTGTTGCGCTTCTCGAGTCTTGTCGGGATCTTTCAGATATTCGAACGGCATCTTCTCCAATTCGAAATAAACGATACCGGACTCGCCAATGGGGAGTTCGGATCCCTCTTCGTCACATATATGAATCGTCCCCAAGAGGGAGCGCCCTACGGTCCCTGGGTGGGCGAGCCATTCTTCCGGGCCACAATGCGTAAATCCATTTAATTCGGTGCCACCGTAGTATTCATAAATAATGGACCCCCACCAATCAAACATTTGGTGTTTGACGTCGGGCGGACACGGCGCAGCTGCGTGGATGGCGACTTTGTGAGATGACAGGTTGAAGCCGGAACGATCTGCTTCGGGGAGTTTGAGCATTCGTGAAAACATTGTTGGGACCCATTGGCTGTGGGTAACTTGGTAATCCTCAATAGCATGTAATGCTTGTATTGGATCAAAGCGGTGCATCATTACGACGGTGCCCCCCAAGGCTTGCGTACCCGACGAAAAACTCAGTGGAGCAGAGTGGTAGAGCGGTGCGGGCGAGAGGTAGACGACGTTTTCGTCGAACTGCCATAAACCACTGAGAAGACCGCCAACTAAATTGTCAGCACTGGAAATCAAACCCTCTGGCAGTGGACGGAGAATTCCTTTGGGCCTCCCCGTGGTGCCAGAACTGTACAGCATGAATGTTCCCGCTGGTTCTTGCTCCAAAGGCTGTGCCGGAAGAGCGTTGATACTGGCTTCATAATCTTCATAGCCGTCCAAGGAGCCGCCGACGCAGAGCCAGGTATGGCAGTTCGGAGCGTATAGAGGTAGATCTGTGGCGACTTCTGCTACGCCGGTTGAGGTGATTAACACTTGCGATTCAGAGTTGTCGACAATATATCCGGCTTCCTCGGTTGTTAAGTAACGGTTCACCGAAGTGAAATAGAGCCCGGACCGAAGCGCTGCCCACAGCACCTCGAAATATGCCAGATTGTTTTCCATAAAGATGGAGACGTGATCACCGGGTCTTAAACCGCGTTCCCACATCAGTTGAGCCAAACGGTTGGAACGATCGTTCAACTCACCGTACGTTATGGTCTCCCCGTTTGCGGTGTCGATGGCCGCAGGTTTATCGGGAAATATCGTTGCCCAATGCCCGGGATACATAATCAGTCCTCCACCCTATTTTTGGAGGCTACCAACGTGTTGTGCCGCGCGTCCACAGTCAAGGGTTCTCGATTGCCCCGGCAGTGTCCTGGTCAAGTATTTGCGTTGCCTCGTCCGTAGTGAAGAATATTTGGCCGCTTAGTTCTTGCGCAAACGAGGTATCGGCGAGCCGATCCATTAGTGGGCCTTTAACTTCAGAGAGATGAAGCTTGATTGATACGGAGCGCAGACTTTCGTTGATTCGACTCAGCATCTCGAGGCCTGAGGTGTCGATAAAATTAATCGAACTGCACACAAGAAGGATGTGTCGTGCTTCGCGGTGAGTCTCGACGATTTTCAGAACTCGGTCTTCGACACGATTAGCGTTAGCGAAATAGAGACTTTCGTCGACCCGCAATGCCACGACCTCGGGCCAGGTTTCTGCGTCGTAGCGTTCGA
This sequence comes from uncultured Gammaproteobacteria bacterium, assembly GCA_913030615.1. GTDB lineage: Bacteria > Pseudomonadota > Gammaproteobacteria > Pseudomonadales > Azotimanducaceae > UBA11889. The sequence goes on from CAJWCW010000006.1 coordinate 4,487, forward strand.
TATTCCGAAAGTGGGTGGAGTCGCCTAGTCGCCCAACAATGGTGATTTGAGGACGGCTAGAACGTCGTATGAAGAGTAGTATCGAGACGCACACGCCTGTCAAAAGACCAGTCTCGACGCCGAATGCGAGGACACTGGCGAGTGTTACGACATGCGTCACGACGTCCGGACGGTAGAAGCGCCAGTGAGTCTTAAGGTCTTTAAATGCTACTAACCCCACCACGGAAACAATGATGATTGCCGCGAGGGCCGCATGCGGAAGTATTTGAAACACTGGCGTAAGCCATAGGAGAGCGATCAAAATAACCAGCGCGGAAACGATGCTCGACACGGGCGTGCGACCCCCGGCGGCGTAGTTCACACTAGAGCGCGAAAAACTGCCGGCGACTGGATACGCGCCCGTGAATGCTGCACCCAGGTTGGCAGCGCCTAGCGCGATGAGTTCCTGGTGACTATTGACTCGTTTGCGCTGCCGGCTCGCTAATGTTGAACCGACCGAAAAACTCTCGACGTACGCAACGATGGCGATCAACGCTGCGGATGGGGCTAGATCGATCCATAAATCCAAATCAAATGGGGGAGTGTTGATCGATGGCAAGCCTGCAGGGATGTAGCCGACGGATGGCGTTTCAACGCCAGCAACCAGCACAAGGAGAATACTCCCTGCCGCCACGAATATCGGTCCAGTACGCAAGAGGGCGCTGTCTTCACGAGGTCCTTTCGGCCGCGGTAATAAGCGTTTGACAAGCGGGGGAAATAACCAGAGGAGAAGCAGTGACGCCAAACCTATCGTGATCGTGAAAGCATGAGCGTCGCTAATCCGCCCTGCCATAGAGGCGAAGTCGACTAGTGGTCCCGCCTCTGGGGTTGCCGGAATTCCTGTAAGCGCTGGAATTTGACTAATGACGATGAGAATAACCGCTCCGTTGATAAAACCGCTTATCACCGGACGGCTCAAGATGTTGACGATTCCGCCGAGTTGAAAGATCCGTAGAAGCCACAATAAGAGCCCTACTTGCACACATAGAACGGTCGCGATTCCAATCGCGTCGATGCCGAATTGGTCCGCGTGATCCTTGATCGTGTCTGCGACCATCAGCGCGGCAATCGCGACAGGTCCGACCACGAGTTGTCGCGACGACCCTAGAAGCGCGTATAAAACCATCGGGAGGAGGCAGGCGTACAACCCGGCCTCCGGCGGGAGTCCGGCCAAGAACGCGTATGCGATCGCCTGAGGAACAGTGACGATTCCGACGACGATTCCCGCGACGAGGTCATAGTTCAAGTCCTCTCGACGGTAACTAGCAATCACGCTAAAGATAGGTACGTAGCGCGACCATCCTGTTGGTTGCTCTGACATCGGTTCTTGCTCGATGGCGGGCCGGCATTGTAGCCTCGAGGGCGCTTTGTGTGGGAGTGGTAGCTATGGATGTACGTGCGGCAGTAGCCAATGAGGCGGGGAAGCCTTTGTCAGTCGAGACGGTGCAACTCGATGGGCCGGGACCGGGCGAGGTGCTTGTTGAAATTAAGGCGACTGGCATCTGTCACACCGATGCCTATACATTGTCGGGAGCTGATCCCGAAGGGTTGTTCCCCTCCATCATGGGACACGAGGGCGCGGGTGTAGTGGTCGACACCGGATCCGGCGTGACCAGCGTGGCCAAAGGCGATCATGTGATACCGCTGTACACCCCCGAATGCAGGCAGTGTGAATTCTGCCGATCCGGAAAAACAAACCTTTGCGGTGCCATTCGCGAGACGCAGGGCCAGGGACTAATGCCAGATGGGACGTCGCGTTTTTCCCGCGGCGGTGAAAGGTTGTTCCACTACATGGGGACGTCAACTTTTTCGAATTACACGGTGCTACCCGAAATCGCGGTTGCTCGAATCCGCGAAGATGCGCCCTTCGACAAGGTTTGCTACATCGGATGTGGAGTCACCACCGGGCTCGGAGCCGTCATGAACACGGCGAAAGTCGAACCGGGATCCAGCGTTGCGGTGTTCGGGCTTGGAGGTATTGGTCTTAACGTCATTCAAGGAGCTCGGATTGTAGGCGCGGATCGTATTATCGGAGTCGACGTTAACGCCGATAAGCGTTCGCTTGCAGAAAAATTTGGCATGACGGATTTCATCAATCCAAGGGATGTCAGTGACGTGGTCGGATCCATCGTCGACCTTACTAACGGCGGTGTGGATTACTCTTTCGAGTGCATCGGCAAGGTTGAAGTCATGCGCCAAGCCCTCGAGTGCTGTCACAAGGGATGGGGTGAAAGCATCATCATTGGCGTTGCGGCTTCGGGTGAGGAGATTTCAACGAGACCTTTCCAGTTGGTCACAGGCCGCGTTTGGCGAGGTACGGCATTTGGAGGTGCACGGGGACGGACCGACGTGCCAGGCATTGTTGATTGGTACATGGATGGCAAGATTAATATTGATGATTTGATTACCCATACGCTGCCTTTAGACGACATAAATGATGCGTTCGATCTCATGCACGAAGGCAAATCAATTCGATCCGTGGTGACTTTTTCTTGACTGATTTTTCCAAGCTTATGTTTTGAGGAGGAATTTTATGGACCGACAAGAATGGTTAGATCAGGTCGTTGAGGAAACGCTTGAACCAGACCTTCCGATCTGTGATCCCCACCACCATCTTTGGGATTATCCCGAAAGTCGTTACCTACTCGACGATCTACTCGAAGATACCAACAGCGGACACAATGTGGTTTCCACCGTTTTCATGGAATGTGGTGCGATGTATAGGGCTGCGGGCCCCGAGGTTTTTAAGCCAGTCGGTGAGACGGAGTTTGTCAACGGCATCGCGGCTATGAGCGCTAGCGGGCTTTACGGTGCGACGAGGGCATGTGCATCGATCATTGGTTTTGCGGATCTGTCGTTAGGGGCCGGCGTTGGCGATGTTTTGGACGCGCATATGGCCGCAAGCGGGCGGTTTCGTGGTATTCGGCATGCGACGGGTTGGGATGCCAGCAACGATATCCGTAATTCACACACGTCCCCACCGGAGAAGCTTCTTGGGGACAAGGTTTTTCGCGAGGGGTTCAGTGAATTGGGAAAGCGTGATCTGACGTTTGACGCGTGGCTATATCACTCGCAGATCGAGGAACTTACCGCGCTCGCTCGCGCGTTCCCGGAACAACCTATCGTTTTTGATCATTTTGGGGGCCCATTGGGCGTTGGTCCCTATCAAGGCAAGCGCGACGAAATCTTTTCATTCTGGAAAGCGGCAGTAACTGAGCTCGCACAATGCGAAAACGTTGTTGCCAAGTTGGGTGGATTGGTTATGCCGATCAATGGATTTGGGTTCCACAAGGCGGCTGAACCGGCATCGTCGAAAGCGTTGGAATCAACCACGCGAGATTACTATTTCCACATGATTGAACAGTTCGGTGTGGGACGGTGTATGTTTGAAAGCAATTTTCCGGTCGACAAAGCAAGCTGCTCGTACAATGTGTTATGGAACTCGTTTAAACGAATTGCGGCCGGTTTTTCGGCCGAAGAAAAGTCGGACCTATTTCACAACACCGCGGCAAGGACCTACACGGTCATTGTATAAATCGCGTGCGAAACGTCCTGGACGCCGAGCACATTAGATAAATAGCAGACAAGTCGGAGTCGGGAAGCCTGCTATCCGCGCAACCTCCGTGGGGCGACCGTCAACAACGGGATAAACTGCAACGTTGTCTGATTGTTGGTTCGCAACCAAGAGCCACTTTCGCGTCGGGTCGAAACAAAAAAAGCGCGGGTGTTCTCCGTGCGTGGGGACCCAAGAGGGCTGACGAGGTAAACCGCGATCGTCCAGAGCCATCGTGACTATCGAGTCGTGACCTCGATTTGATGCGTAGATGAATCGACCGTCGTCGCTCAACTGAATTTCTGCGGTTGTACTCGATCCACGATAGTCGCTGGGAAGTGTACTGACGAACGCTTGGTCGTGGTGGACATCGTTACGGTGTAAAACGGCGATGATGTTGCTCAGTTCGTTGAGTAAATAATAGAGGGGTTGTTGAGGATGGGCGACAATGTGTCGGGGTCCTGACCCCGGCTCAACGGCGGTTGTCGACGGATCGATATTCAACACCCCGCGCGGGTTAATCCGGTACTGGTACACGCAATCTGCACCAAGATCCGGAACCAGTAACTCGGTGTCGGATACCAGGCGTACTTCATGGGCATGCGCGCATTGTTGTCGATCACGAACAGGTCCGCTTCCTTCATGCTGGACGTAGCTCGTTTTTTGGCCAATGGCGCCGTCGGACTCACGCCGAAACACGGCCACGCTGCCGCTCCCATAGTTTGCGACCGCGATCCAGTAACGGCTGGCCGTAATATGACAGGGCAAAGAACCCAACGACGATTGGCGATTAATGAGACGTAGTGTGTCCGCGCGAAGTTCAAAAGCGGAAACACCACCTTCCAAAGCTTCGTTGACTGCGTAGACGTGATTGTCGATACGACAAAGAAAAGCAGGACTCTCGGATTCGATAGCAAGTTCGATGCACTCTAAATGACCGTCCTTATCGTTGAACGTGGCCCAGTAAATGCCCAGCGCATCGCCCTGCGTATAAGTGCCAACGAGAAGACGATGAACCGTCACGGACTGGCGCTTCGCCAGAAGGTGCGATCACACACTGATTCAGACAGCACCATCAGGTTACGCACCGCTAATCAGTTGAACTCGAACTCCGCGCCTAGGTAGAACTGCCGCGGTAGACCTGGAAAATATCGATAACTCCCAAAGGCGTAATCCGCGCGGTCAGCGTATTCCTTGTCGAGTAAATTGATCATTCGCACAAATAGACGGAGCTTGTTGGAAAGCTCCCAGTTGCCGCGCCAGTTGAGCAAGGTGTGTCCCGAATATTTGGCGGTGTTGGCTGCATTGATGAAGTGTGGTCCGATATGACTGAGTTCAAATTCGGAGGTGGTGCGTTCCGTGAACTGGGCCCGCCAATGAGCGCTCGCTAACCACCTAGGGGCAGTATCAACGTCGTTGCCGGAGATAATCGTCTCACCGCGTGAGGCATCTCGCGTGAAATCGTATCGGTGTCGAGCATAGGTCGCGACGAGCCCGAGAGTATGGATGTCGTTTGGGTGAAACGCGAAATCCGTTTCAATGCCGCTAGATCGCGTTTTCCCATCGCTGACGTTGTAACCGTCGGCGTCGCGGAAGATCAGGCTGTTAGAGCGTTCGAGATAGGCACTGACATCAACATCGAAGCGACCTTTTGTCGCGTTGATCCCAACTTCGAGAGAGCGTAGTGACTCGCTCGACAGACTTGCAACCGTTTGGCCGCTCTGAAGGCGATAAAGTTCGGTCGCTTGCGGAGGTCTGAAACCGAGTCCGGTCAAGGCGTAGAGTTTTAACCTCGGTTTGGCCTCCCATTCGATACCAATGCGTCCGGCGACATCGGTAAAATCGTCTTCGCGATCAGCAGGGCGCGTGTACAGACAGCCTCCAAATCCGCATGCGCTGCCGTCATCGCGACTGTTCCCATCGAGGTGTCGATTGTCGTAATCGTAGTTAAGACGCTCTAATCGCATGCTGTGAATGAGTTCGACGTTTTCTGCGATTTCCCAACCAATGTCGTAGAAAGCCGCCATCAAGAAACTCGATATCTCGTAGTCGTAATGCGTGCCCTCCGGTCGGGTCCCCACCAAATACGCGGATCCGGTCGTCGGTTGGTTCTGTTGTTCCGACAGCGCACCACGCATGGTTTCGACCTGAGCACCCACCAACCAGCGGGTGTTCGTGGTTGATCCTTTCACCCGGGTGAGGGCGCCAAAACTTGTCTGATCATTGGTCTCCAAAGGCTTCCCCGGGAGGAAATGCTGTCGAAATTCCATGTCCGATCGCCGTAGATAGGGAGCCACCGACCATTCCCAATCATTCTGGTCGAGATTCCAGTGACTCGCGATCCTCAATGAAGTCGCATCACGATAGGCCTCGGGGTTGGGGTTGGTGCGTCGTATCGTTGCGTCTTCGAACGCGAGCTCGCCTTTTACGTAGCCTCCGGTCTCTTGGTTCAAGCGCGTTGCGGAGAGCGTATGAATGGCTTTCCATTTCCCGTGATTGGTCGATAGGTTGGACGTAACTTTGTATTGGTCGTAACCGGTGTCGTCGCGGTAACCATCGCTTCGGCTTCCATTTGCATTGAGCTGAAAGCGGTCTGACCCCGCGGCGAAACGACCTTGTAGGTACTCGTAGGGACCGATTTCTACTGAGGCTCGGGTCGATTCGTTGCGGGTGAAAGAAATCGAGTTAATCACACCATGCAGCGCGTTGCCGCCGAACCGCGCACTCGCTGGCCCTCGGACCACTTCGAGTGCTGACGCTTGTTCACTGTTGATCTCGAAGAGGTTGTTAACGTTGCAGAATCCAGCGGGTCTGATCGGAATGCCGTCTTCTAAGAAAAGGAATCCGCCACAGGCGCCTGGACCTGTGAGGACGCCGGATCGAATGGCAGTCAGGTGTTCTTGGCCGGAGCCTCGAGAAACCCACACCCCGGGGATCCGAACGAGCGCTTCGTGGACGTGGTTGGCGCGCACGAGTTCCAGAGTTTCAGCGTTCACGGTGGAGCCACTGCCGGCGGCTTTAGTCGACGCGACGACGGAAGCCTCTGCACGGACGATAATCTCTTCTAGTTTATCGGCGTCCGCCCGTGGGAAGGCGAGCACCGACGTCAGAAAACCCAGTCTCAGTATTCGCTTCATGTGGATGGGTAATTTACAACAAGGACTCGGTGGATGATAAGCGCATGCTCGAAAAAGTCATACCAGCAGCGGGCTTCGTCCGGTGGGTCGATGGGCTATGCGAGGAGAGGACTAGCCGAAACCGCATTGAGCATTTGCCGCGGAACCCCTTATTCTACTGGTTGAGTCGTGCAGGATACGGTTCATTGAAAGTGCCCAAAATATTGCTGGGCGTGCTAAAAAACCCGCGCGCCAGTCATTTCCTCAAGGTTTTAGCGTCGGCAGTCGACGGACCGCTAATGCGCTGGTCGGGTGGTCGCATACGCCTTTCGTTCGTGATTCCCATGTTGCTTCTTGAAGTCTTTGGGGCTCGGAGCCACACATTGCGACGGGTGCCGTTGCTGTACGTGGACACGGCCGATGGCTTGATTGTCGTCGGATCAAACGGAGGATCGGAGCGAGAACCGGCGTGGTGTAAGAATCTAAGAGTGCATCGATCGGTGATTTGTTTAGTTAAGGGTCGGCGAGAGCGTTGTGAAGCGACTGAATTGCACGGTTCTGCATACGCGGCGGCGTGGACAAGTGCCGTGTCTACCTATCCCAACTACGCCCTATACCAGGAGCGTCTTTCCTCAAGAACGATTCCTCTTTTTCGACTTTCGAGGGTGGGTGCCCCTAGGTAACAACGGTGACAGAAGATTGGTGGACCCTCGATACCCGATGCCGGCAGATTCTGGTCAAATAACCACGATCCGTGGGAGCTTTTGATATGGCGCTAGACATCATTGGGGTCGGCTATGGACGTACCGGTACGCTGTCTTTGAAACTAGCCTTGGAGACGATAGGTTACGCGGCCTGCTACCACATGTCGGAGGTGGTCGGGCACCCTGAACACTCGGCTTTATGGATTAAAGCGTGGAGGGGTGAAGATCCTTGGGAAGTTATTTTTCATGGATATCGAGCCACCGTGGATTGGCCGTCGGTCGCGTTCTGGCCACGTCTCATGAATTACTATCCCAAGGCGAAGCTAATTCTCACGACGCGTGATGCCGAAAGCTGGTACCGAAGTGCCTCAAATACGATCTTCAAAGCCATGAAAGAGGGGATGCTTGCCGATGAACCAACGCGTCGAGAACGGATCGAAATGGCCAAGGTCATTATCGTGGACGGTGCGTTTGGCGGTGATCTAGACGACAAGGCGGCGGTACTCGCTGCCTATCAGCAAAATATCGATCGAATCCATAGAGAGGTTCCGAAAGACCGCTTAATCGTCTTTGATCCGGCTGAAGGCTGGGAACCGTTGTGTGAAGCACTGGGGGAACCTATACCGAAGACTCCCTACCCGAGGGTGAACACTACCGAAGAATTTGAACAGCGCTGGCGGGGCGGTGATCCTCGACGAGGTTTGCCCACGAGCTAAGGGTTATTACCGAAATCGACGTCTGCAGAAAGACGCCTATCGATAAGACGGAAAACCCATGTTGCCAACGCAGCTCCAATAAACTGCGCTGCGATAAATGTGGGCACGTTTGCGGGAGCGATCCCAGAGAAGGTGTCGGTTAAAGAGCGAGCGATCGTCACTGCTGGGTTGGCGAAAGAAGTGGACGCGGTAAACCAATAAGCTGCCGCGATATATAGCCCGACCATGGGCGCAACGGCTGATGGCCGCGCGCGAAGTGTCCCGAGGATCGTCATAACGAGGCCGAACGTGGCCACCACCTCGGCGAGCCATTGCGCGGGGCCGGTTCGTGCATGCGTTGAGAATTGAAGCCAGTCGATTTCGAACATGGCATGCGCTAACCAGGTTCCCAAGATACCGCCCAGTATTTGAACGACGACGAAGAGAGAGGCTTCCCCTCGCGAAATCTCGTTGCGAATAACGAACGCAAGCGTGACGGCGGGATTGAAATGGGCACCCGATAAAGGACCGAAAATCGTTATAAGAACGGTCAGTATTGCTCCTGTGGCAAGAGTGTTACCGAGCAGAGCCAACGCGACATTGCCGCCGGCGAGGCTTTCCGCCATAACGCCGGATCCCACGACGGCGGTGAGCAAGAAAAGTGTGCCGAGGAATTCTGCGAACAGTCTAATGGGACTCGTCATAGGAAATAGTCGTTGGGGATGGGCTCAAATTGGGGGGCGTAATAATTAATACGTTCAAAACACTACGGTGTAACAATCGCCTACCATAAAGGACTGGTGTTTCAATTCAATGACATTGGTGGGTCGGTCTGGTTAATGCGTTGTCTCGCCAAATTAGGTCTTTCCACACCTCCCCAAAACGTGCGTTGATCGTGGCTCTGATAAATAATCGGTATGGCCTTGAACGGGCCGATCCTTAATTCAGGAATATCCATGCCTGCCTTCGCCGGACAAAAATCATGTTGAAGTTGAGCGTCGTGTCATGTGGGTAGCCGCTGCCCTACTGGTCGTTGTGGTCGGTTCCGTGGCGTTCAATTTTTTGACCCCTTGGTGGTTTGGCGAAGTCGCGTCGAATTGGGGAAGTATTGACGACACCGTGCTCCTCACGTTTTGGGTATGCGGCGTGGTCTTTATCTTGGTAGGACTGCTGCTTGTCTTTTCAGTCTATAAATACCGATTTCGGCAAGGGACAAGAGCACGATACGAACCGGAAAATACACGGTTGGAGCTATGGTTAACCGTCGGCACAACGCTGGGTGTCGTTGCCATGTTAGGCCCTGGGTTATTTGTCTGGGACGAATTCATTCGAGTTCCAGCCGAAGCGTCCGAAATGGAAGTATTCGGTGAACAGTGGCGTTGGCGGTATCGCTTACCGGGACGAGACGGGAAATTAGGCACCACCGACATTGGCAATATCAGTATTCGGAATCCTTTTGGTCTCAACGACGACGATCCTAACGGTTTGGATGACGTTCTTATCCAGTCGGCCGAGATTCATATTCCGGTGAACGTGCCGGTAAAGGCTCTGTTGCGTTCGAAAGATGTACTCCACGATTTTTTTGTGCCGCAATTTCGCGTAAAAATGGATTTGGTTCCGGGAATCGTTACCTATTTTTGGTTTACGCCGACAAGAATTGGCGAATTCGAGATTCTTTGTGCTGAATACTGTGGTTCGAGTCATTACCTCATGCGCGGAAAGGTGTATGTGGATAGTCCGAAGGAATATGAATTATGGCTGCAATCACAACCGACGTACGCCGAGATGATCGCAGGGTTTAAACCGTCGAGTCGGGACGTTACAACAGGCCGCAATGTTGCCGAGACGAATGGGTGCTTGGCATGTCATTCGTTGGACGGCGGTCAGGTGGTGGGCCCAACCTGGCAGGGACTCTGGGGGCGTTCCGAGAGGCTAGTAGACGGGTCCGTGGTGACGGTCGACGAGGCGTACGTGCGCGAGTCGATTATCAGCCCGTCGGTCAAGATCGTTGACGGATTTGCGCCCGTCATGCTGTCGTACGACCTGCCGGAAAGTGATATACAAGCCCTGCTCGCGTTTCTACGATCGACGGAAGGAGGCGCGCCAGGGACTGTGGTGAAAGGTCCTGCGGACGTCGGACAAGCTCTTGTTCAATCGCAAGGATGTTTGGCGTGTCACAGCCTTGACGGAACGAAGGGCGTGGGCCCAACCTGGCAGGGGCTGTGGGGACGCAAGGAGTATTTGACCGATGGATCGACGGTCGCGGTGGACGCTGCGTATTTTCGGGAATCGATCGAATATCCGAATATTAAGATTGTTGAGGGTTTTGCCCCGGTGATGTTGCCTTACCAATTTACAGACGAAGAGTTCGAGGCAATGATCGCGTACGCGGTCGAACGCCTCGCCGTACCGTAAGAGGTAGGCATGACGGAAACAGAAGTCCCGTATCAAGAAACGATGGGTTTGCACCATCCGCGGAGTTGGATCACGCGTTACTGGTTTAGTCAGGATCACAAAGTAATTGCTGTTCAATACGGAGTCACAGCGATCGCGGTCGGCTTGGTGGCGTTGGTGCTTTCTGGATTGATGCGAATACAGATAGGTTTTCCAGGATTATTGCCGTTCATCACCCCAGATATTTATTACCAGGCCGTGACTATGCACGGCATGATCATGGTGATCTTTCTACTCACCGCGTTCTTACTCGGAGCCTTCGGTAATTTTTGCGTTCCGCTCATGCTTGGTGCCCGCGATATGGTTTTCCCATTCGTTAACATGCTGAGTTATCACGTCTACTTGCTATCGGTCGTTGTGTTGATGGCGAGTTACTTCGTACCCGGAGGACCGACCGGGGCCGGATGGACGCTGTATCCTCCACAAGCCATTCTTCCGGGGACCCCAGGGGTCGAATGGGGAATCGTCACCATGCTTCTATCGCTCATTATTTTCGTCGTCGCGTTCACCATGGGCGGATTGAACTACCTCACCACGATTTTGCAGGCGCGTACTCGGGGCATGACGCTTATGCGTATGCCTTTAACCGTCTGGGGCATTATGATGGCGACCATCCTTGGCCTGTTCGCGTTTCCGGCTCTTTTTGTCAGCGCGGTCATGATGCTGCTGGATAAATTGGTTGGGACCAGCTTCTTCATGCCTGCCATCGTGTCGTTCGGTCAACCGTTGGAACATAGCGGTGGCAGTCCATTGCTCTTTCAGCATCTTTTTTGGTTTTTTGGCCATCCCGAGGTTTACATTGTGGCGTTGCCCGCGTTCGGCGTGGTGTCGGAATTGATATCCGTTCACTCGCGAAAGAACATTTTTGGGTATCGAATGATGGTATGGGCGCTTATCGCCATCGGGGCGCTATCGTTTGTGGTGTGGGCCCATCACATGTACGTCGCTGGAATGCATCCTTACTTCGGCTTTTTCTTTGCCACAACCACACTGATCATCGCCGTGCCGACGGCGATTAAAGTCTACAACTGGGTCCTAACGTTATGGAAAGCTAACATCAGACTGACAGTACCTATGCTGTTCGCGTTGGCTTTCATTCTGACCTTTGTGGTGGGTGGTCTCTCTGGTCTCTTTTTGGGAAACGTGATCATTGATGTGCCGTTGTCGGACACTTATTTCGTTGTAGCCCATTTCCACATGGTGATGGGTGTCGCCCCCATTTTGGTGATCTTCGGTGGTATTTATCATTGGTACCCGAAACTGACCGGAAGACTGCTGAATAATACCCTCGGGCATGTGCACTTCTGGGTGACGTTTCTCGGTACTTACGCCATTTACTATCCAATGCACTATCTAGGTTTCATCGGTGTGCCGCGCCGTTATTATGCGAATGGAATGGAGTCCGATTTCTATCCTGAATCGGCGGCGACTTTGAATGAATTTATTACCATCGCTGCGTTGATTGTGGGTCTCATGCAATTCGTTTTTGTATACAACTTGATCGCCAGTTATTTTCGAGGGAAAGCGGCAGGTTCTAATCCATGGGACGCGACGACTCTCGAATGGCAAACGCCGAAGACGCCACCTAGTCATGGAAATTGGGGCGATACCCTCCCAACCGTGCATCGATGGGCCTATGACTACAGCGTTCCTGGCGAGGAACAAGACTTTGTTCCTCAAAATGTTGAACGCAAGCCATGACGCGCGTGCTCGGCGTCGAACGTGAGCCGATGAAAACGATCTCAGAAGCCCGCGAGTCCTTATTGACGACCTTCTCAGACGACTGGGGTTCCGACATTGCCACCCTTAAGGGCGTTCCATGGGGTAAGGCAATGATGTGGGTGTTCTTGTTGTCCGATACGTTCATTTTCACCTGTTTTCTCGTCGGTTACATGTCGGTACGGATGAGTACGGTCGAGCCTTGGCCTAACCCAAGCGAAGTATTCGCGCTACAAGCCTTTGGGGTATCGGTTCCGTTGTTGCTCATTGCCATCATGACTTTCATCCTCATTTCTTCCAGCGGCACGATGGCGATGGCGGTCAATATGGGCTACCAGCGTCGCAAGGAAGCGGCCACGAACCTGATCCTGGTGACGGCTTTGTTGGGTGCGGCGTTCGTCGGCATGCAAGCTTTCGAATGGTCGAAACTCATTCTGGACGAAGGCGTCCGTCCCTGGAGCAATCCCTTCGGCGCCCCGCAGTTTGGGGCCGTCTTTTTCATGGTGACGGGGTTTCATGGCTTGCATGTCTCGGCGGGCGTCATCTACTTATTGACGATTGCATTTCGTATTCGGCGGGGGAAGTACGATGAAAGCAATTTTGAGATCGTCGAAATTACAGGGTTGTACTGGCACTTTGTTGACTTAGTTTGGGTGTTTATTTTCGCGTTGTTCTATTTGTGGTAAGGCAGGGAATTCAATCGTTGTGAGGGCAAAAGAACCTGGTCAGCAGCACCCGATCCGCATCTATTTAGTCGTGTGGGGCCTATTGTTCTTGGTCAGTGCGTTCTCCTATTCGACCGACTTCATTGATCGCGGGTTCTGGCGCTGGGCCTTGATATTGCTATTCATGGTGCTCAAAGCGGGGTTCATCGTCGCCGTGTTTATGCACATGCGCTGGGAGAGATTCGCTCTGATCAGTGTCGTTCTCGTGCCCCCCGCCCTCTTGCTGGTGTTGGTCGGACTGATGGCGATTGAATCGGACTACACACGGTCGATTCGATTCGAATATTTCGTGGAAGGCGCACATGACGAAGCCGTGCCCGTATCAGTGCGCGAGCTTGCTAACTGAAGACGTGTTTAGGCCTTAATAACCCAGACCTTGCACCATCCAGGGCCTGCCACTTCGAATCCAGGGAAAATATTGCAAGTTCCCCATCCGTCGCTGGTCGCAACGTATTGCACGCAGTTATCGCAACGTTGATCGGCTTTAAACGTGGGATTCTGAGAGGCATCGACTTTCTCACCGTCGTGGACGTAGCCTAGCGCCACTGCGGTAGGGTGCGACTCAGAAATCCGTTCGGCGGACCAAGCCTGTTCGCCAAGAATCGATAATAACGGAATGGTCGCGATAGATGCGGCGCTTGCTTTGACGAATTCTCGCCGGCTCAACTTCCGATGTTTTTGCATGCTTAATCCGAGTACGGGAACACAAGAATTTTAGAGAGTCGAGTTCTCGCTGGCCATAGGACCAAAGATGGCCCGCGGTTTCGCTACCTGCCAGGCATTAGTTATTTCTTGCCCCTTCGGCGATCCAATTGCGTAAAAGCTGCTGCAAATCAGTGTTCAAGGGCTGTCCGTTGAGCGGCATCTGATCGCCAATATCGGCAGTCCCCTCAATCTTTTGAACCAAGTAACTTTGGTTCGGGTTGCCGCGTGTGACGAGATTGAGCGTCGGCACCTGCCCACTCGGGACGTTCACTAGATTTGCATAAGCGAGGCCATTTGAAAGATCCAGACCGTATTGACTCGAACTGCCCTTGTGACAATTGACGGACGCACACGAAGGCGTAAAAACCTGAATCTGCGCTTGCGAGAAGGTGTTTGTTGTTACGTTTGAACCCGTATTAACGCGTGAACCTATGTATGACCTAATCTCGTCGGCCATGGTACGGGGCGCATCGATACCAATAGCCCCATCGATCAACGTCGCCCCCTCAAAACCAAAAAGATACCGGAGTAGTAGCAACCCATCGGTGAGTGCGTCGATCTGACGGTCGCCATCGATATCAAGTTGTGCGTTATGTGTCTCGAGATAGGAAGTGATTGACGATGCGCCGGTTCTTGCCGCTGACATGGTGACAGTGCCATCGACGAGTGTGGTTCCGCTAAAGCCAAATAGATGTCGAAGGACCAAGAGCCCATCGGTTAAGGCGCTGGTTTCGTCGTCGATGTCTATGTCGAAGTCGAAGCAACCGTTGCACGAGTACTGATTTAAGGGATCGGTACCGTCGTTGGCTTCCTGTTCATCCGAGACGTTGTCGTTGTCATCATCTATGTCACAGCGATCGCCGAAACCGTCAGCATCGGTGTCCAGTTGATTGGTATTGGCAACGGTGACGCAGTTGTCAGCGGGGTCGTCAATCCCGTCTCCATCCCCGTCGACAGCGTAAACAAAGGTTCCGCCTATGATGGTTAGGGTAAGTAATACCTTGTAAAGCGTACGATCCATTTCGTCCGAGGTCATCGTCACGATATGACCCTAACTATGCCAGCTTTTGGTAGACCGCAAAGTCGGTGCGACGGCACGATGGGCGCGCCAAGAGAGAAATTCTAAGGGCCGTTAGGCTAGAAAACCGAGTGGTGGCGACGTGTCCGATGCAGAATAGAACCGGCGCACGTTGGGCAGTACCAGTGGGAGATCCGATTGGCTAACACCGAACCAAAGCGCTAGTTCCGCGAAATATTGGTCAACCGCCGTGGTGGGGATGTAAACACCGCGCCCAACGTCGAGCGGACTGGATGCGGACAGTGTAGGATAATCGCCATAGATTTGGCCGCCCCGAACCGCACCCCCCATCACCATTTGGTGGCCGCCCCAGCCGTGGTCGGAGCCCTTACCGTTGGTGGTCAGCGTTCGACCGAAGTCCGAAATCGTGAACGTTGACACTTGATCGAACACACCGAGCTCCATTAACGCCGATTTAAATTCAGCAAGCCCGAGGCTAATCTCCGGGAGCATTTTGACGTGATTGTCGAGGACCTCATCGTGGTGGTCCCAACCCCATACGTTGATAAAGAAGGTCTGTCGACTAGTCTCAAATTGCTCTCGTGCCGCAATGACTCGCGCAATTTGTCGTAACCCGGCGGAGAAATCGCCTTCGGAAAAGGTGGTATCAAAGGGCGTTCCGTTCCGAATGGCCTCGACAAAACGCTCGCCGGTATCGATGGCGCCGACTAGACGGCGCTTATACTCGCGCCGAAATGGATGGTCGTGTTCCGCCTCGAACAAGCGGTCGATGATGGTTTTCTTCCATTCGCCCTCGTAACCCCAGATCCGGCGTGCGCCGTCACCGTCCCGATTGATAGCGTATTCGACCGTACGTTTTCCAGTCTGAAAAGCGTTGGTCCCGCCAAGTGATATGTTCATGGAAATGCCATTGTCAGCATTCACCCCTTGCATCAGATCCGCGAGCCGTCCACCCCAGCCCTCGGGTACGCGCTTGTCGGGCCGTGCCGTTTGCCACTGAGCAATTTGGTCATTATGCGAGCCAATCCCAAGGGGGACACGGGCACCCGCTTCGACAGCGGCAGCATCGACGTAATCGATCAACGTGCCGACGTTGGCGATAAACGCGATATCACTGTCGCCGTAGAGATCAAAGGTTTCGGACATGTTTGGGTGCAATCCGAATGAACGACCATCAGTCGACGTTCCCGGTAGTGTGAGCAGAGTCGACTGTTCCAATGCCAAATCAGTACGGATGGACTCGTACTCGGTGTGCTGATCGGAATCGACAGGAACCAGCATGTTGTAGGAATCATTGCCGCCGTTCAGGCAAACGCACACCAAGGCCTTGTAGTCGGAAAAGGATTGTTGTGCCGCCGCTTGGCGCGCAAAACCTAGGGTAGCCATGGACGACGTGAGTGTCGTAGCTGCCACGCCGAGCGAGCAGCCGTGACCAAGAAAGGAGCGCCGACTGACCATCAAAGCATCACCGCAAAGTCGGGAGAGATAAGAAAGAGATAAATAGCCCACTTTGCGCGCTCCGTAGGATCCGCGATCGTGACGAGGGTAGAACCGATTGCATTTCGCGTTGCCTCACTCAAGGTGCCGTACGTCAGCACCATGTCGAGACGATCGATCAGACCTTGAACGTCGGGGGCAAGCACACTGTACTCGTGCAAGTTAACGGACATCTCGCCAAAGGGCGGTGATTGAACACCACCGATATCGTCCGCCCATATCATGTGTTGTGCGAGATTGGAGACCCCGATCACGGCCGGATTAGTCGTGATCTGAAACTCAGGAGCGACCAAATTGGCCTCCGCAATTTCGCCGTTGGGCATGTGCGATGGCAGGAAGAAATTGAACACGCTCGGCGAAGCAAGTGGGTGCTGCCTTAATTGGTTTTGAACCCAATAACCGCCATGGAAAAAATATTCGCTCGTGCTCTGGATATGGAATTGGCGTCCGATACTGACGATGCGCAGGATGGGTTCGCGTAGTTTCCCAAATTGAGCATAGGTTCCGGGGTCTGAGGTCGCCTCAGGGTCCAAGAGCACAGCGCGGATAACGGCCTTCATGTCGCCGCGAACACCCAAGCCGTTATCGGCAAATGCCTCGGCAACGCGTCGTACATACTGTGGTGACGGGTTTGACGTCACCAGGCGCTGAATGAGTTGTCGGCCGATAAAAGGTCCCACATTGGCATGGTTAAAGATGTTATCGATGGCGTCTTCAATGTCCTCCATGCCCGTTTGCCCTGCGGGTACCTCGAAGCCATTTAGAAGTTTCTTGACACCGGGCTCATGGTATTCATCGAACATTTCCATGGGCACGACGTAATTCGCCCACTTCCGGCCAAATCGCGCGTACTCGCCGCCCCAACTGAGTCCGGTGAAGACCCTGGCGAATTCCCGAATATCGTCATCGGTATAAGCTGGAATCGGGTCGCCGTTGGCGTCGTATTGATATGAACCGTCGGGATTCATCTCATAGAGACCAATGGAAAAAAGCTGCATATTTTCCCGGGCGAAGTTTTCATCGGGGTATATGTTGTTGTCGGGATCGGCTTTGCTGTTGTTGACATGACTAAGGTAGAAACCCATGGACGGGTGCAAGGTGACGGCACGCAGTAAGCTTCGATAATTGCCAAAGGCACGGGCGAGTAAGACGTCGTAGAAATTAGGCAATGCCCGCTCGGTATCTCCTAGTCCGCCGACCTCGGAGACGACGAAAATCTCGCTGAGCGCAAATGCGATCCGTTGCCGCAGAACATCGTCGGAAGTGAGCGCGCGGTGCCACCACACGTAGCGGCGGAATACAAATGGCAGGACATCGGGATCGGGTTGCGTGGCTTCGTCGAACTCGCCGTCTTCGGTCCGTTGAATTAAATCGGCAACCATCTCGTCGTGGTATTCGACGGGCAGAGCGAACTGTTCTTCCAGCCAGGACTCGTGACCCTTGATCGAGAGGGCACGAATTTGGTCGTAGTTCATGCCGAGCGATGCCCGCGATGCAAACCGCGACGCAGCATGAAGCTCGTCCTCGGTTGGTTGCGTCTGCATTATCGGCGCGGTGGTCGTCGCAGCAGTACTCTGTAGGGTGGGGGTGCTGCTCCCGCCACCACCTCCACCCCCGCAGCCGATAAGCAAAGCTCCCAGGGCCCAGACGCTGAGCCAATGCGAGATTCGTCGAATCGGATTAGCGCCCGGCACGGGCGCGCGTGGCATGAGGCGAATGCATCGGTTTACTGGCGACTTTCTGTCGGCGTGGGTTGGCATTTAATGCAAATCCGTCGCGTCTTCGTGGCGAAACTAGTCCTCGATTAGAACGATTGCAAGGCCCATATATGGCGCGACTTCGAGGACAAGGCTTGGGTCTGTAGTAAAGTGTGCGCGTCGTTAACGAGTCGGGAATAACACGGTATGGGCGATCTGCTAGGGCATCTTGAAAACGTGGTGGGACCCGGCGGCGTACTCACGGGCGATGATGTTCATTCCAGAGCGAGCGGCATTTGGCGGAGTGACGGCATCAAGGCGTCCGCAATCGTTCGACCGAGAAACACGGAAGAAGTCAGCGACATTTTGCGCATTTGCAATGAGATGGGTCAGTCGGTGGTTCCCCATGGAGGCCTTACGGGATTGGTTGAGAGTGCAATTACCGATACCGAGGACGTTGCGCTGTCGTTGGAAAGAATGAATCAGGTTGAGGAAATCAATACGGTTGATCGGACCATCACCGTCGAAAGCGGTGTCGTATTGCAGACGGTTCAGGAAGTTGCGGAGAATTCGGGCCTCATGTATCCGTTGGATATTGGGGCGCGTGGTAGTTCCACGGTGGGCGGTAATATCGCGACCAATGCCGGCGGCAACCGAGTGCTGCGCTACGGCATGACGCGGGACATGGTGCTTGGTCTAGAAGCAGTCCTCGCCGACGGTACGGTGGTTTCGTCGATGAACGAAATGATCAAAAACAATGCCGGATACGACCTAAAACAACTCTTTATCGGCACCGAGGGGAGTCTTGGTGTCGTTACACGCGCCGTCCTTCGATTACGCGAACAACCACGTAGCCAGGAAACCCTGCTCGTCGCCGTCGACCAATTCGAGCAGTTACCAGAATTGCTGAAAGTGATGGATGGGAAGCTCGGCGGGACCCTGTCGGCATTCGAGGTGATGTGGAATGAGTTTTATTGTTTGGTCACGACAGAACCCGCTCTGCAAAAACCGCCGCTTGATCAAACGTACCCCTATTACGTGTTAATCGAAGCGATGGGGGGCGACTCGGAAACCGATCGCGCCCGCTTGGAATCGGCGCTTACCGAGGTTTTTGAAGCAGGGCTGGTTCAAGACGCGGTATTGGCCGAGAACGAAACGCAGCGCCGTGAACTTTGGGCCATGCGTGATGACGTTGAGCAGGTCAATCGCTTCGAGCCGGTTTTCATATATGACGTCAGCATGCGTATCTCAAAAATGCGTGATTACGTCGACGAGGTGAACCGTCGTCTTGCTGAGTCATTTGGGGAGTACCAAAATTTTACGTTTGGCCATATCGGGGATGGCAACATTCACTTTGCGATTTCGGCGGGTACCGATAGCCAAGTGCATCACGAGGTAAATTGCTGCGTCTACGAGCCACTTCGTTCGATCCGTGGGTCGGTGTCTGCCGAACACGGCGTGGGATTGGAGAAAAAACGCTATTTGGATATATCGCGAACGGATGAAGAGGTCCGCCTGATGCGCTCGCTTAAATCGGCTCTCGATCCCAATGGAATTTTGAATCCCGGGAAGATCTTTGACGTTCGTGCCGCCTGAAGGCCAACGATGGACCTCCACTACAGCTCGCTTTCCGATATTTGCCGAAAAACTAAAAGTGGTGAACTTAGGGTCGTCAACGTCGTCGAGGCGATGCTTCAACGCATACAAGATTTAGAACCGGCACTTGGCGCGTTCGTAACGGTGACCGCTGACCAAGCCATTCATCAAGCTGAAGCGCTTGATGCGCGGCAGCGGGAGGGTGCGCCACTCGGCGTTCTGCATGGTGCGCCGATAGGCCTAAAGGATCTCCTGTGGACGCGGGGCATACCGACCAGTGGTGGCATGCATATGCATCGCGAATGGTGCCCGGAAGAAGACGCCGCGGTAGTGCAACGGCTCGATGAAGCAGGCGCCGTTTCTCTCGGCAAGGTGAAACTTACGGAAGGCGCGTACGCGGAGCATCATCCGAAAGTGACGCCGCCAAAGAATCCATGGAACGTTGATCACTGGACCGGGGTTTCCTCTTCGGGGTCGGGAGTAGCGGTGGCCGCCGGTATGGCACACGGGGCCATTGGAACAGATACCGGAGGTAGTATCCGTTTTCCTTCAGCCTGCTGTGGTTTGGTTGGAATGAAGCCAACCTATGGCAGAGTGAGTCGATACGGCGGGTTCGCTTTGGCGGATTCACTAGATCACTTTGGACCCATGGCCCGCTCCGTGGAAGATGTGGCTCGTATGCTCCAGGCCATTGCCGGTTTTGACCCGAATGATCCGACATCCCTAAAAGCGGACGTCCCCAATTATCTGGCGCCGAGTGCGCAGGATTTAACCGATACGGTTGTTGGGGTTGATTGGTCTTATTGCGAGGGTGGGGTCGAAACGTCCGTTCAGGAATCGACTCGGATAGCCGTGGAACGTTGTCGTGACACGGGCGCACAAATTGTCGAAATAACGTTACCCGAACGGCAAGAACTTATTGAACGTTGGATGGTAACGTGTAGCGTCGAATGCGCCTTTGCCCACCGATCGACCTATCCGTCCAAGGCGAGCGAATACGGGCCATCACTCCGCCGATTGCTCGAGTACGGTTCTGAGAAGGCGATGGCGCTTGAATACGCTGGTCTTGAACGGGCGCGTGAGCGTTTCCGACATGAATTAGATGCCGTGTTCGCGTCGGTTGATGTGGTTCTGTCACCGTGCATGCCCATGGCTCCGCCAAGGGTGGATTCGATGGATCAGGATGCCGGAAGTGACCGAGATGCCGCGCCAATGCTCACGTTTACGGCGCCTTTCGATTATTCGGGCCACCCGACTCTGACCCTGCCGCTTGACCTTGACGCGTCGGGGTTACCCCGGAGTTTTCAGCTGATCGGACCGCGCCTGGGTGAACGTCGCCTCATCGAGATCGGGTCAGTGATCGAGGCCGCGATTGCCTTCGATCACCATCCTGACCTTGATTAATTGAACGTACAAACCCCTTGGTCGATCACGACATCGCCGTCCTGGTTCGTGGTACGGAATAGCGCGGTGCTTCCATCGACCCACATGGAGACCGTTAGCGCATCCCCAGGTATGACGGGTTTTGAGAAGCGAGCGTTCATGGATCGAAATTTCGATGGGTCGTTGCCGCACAGTTCGCTTAGGAGGGCTCGACCCGTAAATCCATAGGTGCAAAGACCATGCAAAATCGGTTTATCGAAGCCGCCCATGGAGGCAAAAGAAGGATCTGAATGCAGCGGGTTGCGGTCCCCTGAAAGTCGATAAGTCAAAGCCTGGTCTTCACGCGTGGTATAGGTCACTTGGTGAGTTGGATCGGCATCTGGAAACGCGACTTTCTCGGAGGGTCCTCGGTCGCCTCCCCAGCCGCCTTCACCGCGGCAAAACAGCATGGAACGGGTTTTAAGCAGAGGCTTTCCCGTCGCCACGCTGACTGCTTCGGATTCCGTTTCGATCACCGCGGCATTCCCCTTATCCCAGATGGCAGCGATACGACCTGTGCTTTCTATCTCGCCGTCCGGCGGAATCTCGTCGAGGAGCTCGATGCCTTGTTCACCGTGCACCATTAACATCGGATTAAAACTTCCAATCTTATTCATCGGAGCACCGCCACCGCCAATGATGACGGCAAAGGTGGGCAATACGCGTTGTGTCGTGTTGTTCGTGTTCTCGGTGGTGAATTCTAGATCTTCAGTCCCCGCGCCTATACCAACGGCGTACAGCAGGGCGTCTTTTGAATTCCAACTGCGTTTCACGGGGCCTCCGGTTTCACCGACGGCATCTGGATTAATGGGCATGGCTGTCTCTCCCTGTAGGGCCGGACATACTAACCTGAATTGTTGTATGGTCGAGGGTCGGGAGGAATCTATGTCACGAACAGTACGAGGGAAGGTTGCCGTCGTCGGAATCGGTGAAACGCAATACTACAAGCGGGGCGAAGCGCCCGACGCGGAGTTCAAGCTTGCCTTAAAAGCGATTCTTGCCGCTTGCGAGGATGCTGGCATATCACCAAAGCAAGTCGACGGCTTTGCGTCGTTCTCGAATGACCGCAGTGACCCTTCACACCTAGCGGCGGCACTGGGAGTCGACGATCTACGATTTTCCAATATGCAGTGGGGTGGTGGTGGCGGAGGAGGCTCCGGAGCCATTGCCAATGCGGCCGCCGCCGTTGCAACAGGCATGGCCGAGTGCGTCGTGGTGTTTCGGGCGTTGGCCCAGGGTCAATTTGGTCGATTTGGGCAAGGACCTCAACGCGACGTGATTGCGGGAGACGGGGCTCACACAGTCCCATTCGGTTTGATGTCGCCTGCGCAGAGTTTTGCGATGAAAGTGACGCGGTTTATGCACGATCACGGTGTCGAACAAAATGCGTTGAGAGCGATTTCACTGGCGTCATACCACCATGCTCAGAACAATCCTCGAGCGGTGATGCATGGTCGACCCTTGGATGAAGAAAAGTACGACAACTCGCGTTGGATCGTTGAACCCTTTCATTTGTTTGACTGTTGTCTAGAGAACGACGGAGCGGCCGCGATGGTACTGGTTGCCGCAGAGCGGGCCCGCGATTTCCCGCATAAACCAGCTTATATCCTGAGCGCTTTGTCAGGCTCCCATTATCGGGCCGGAGCGTCGGTCCATAACACACCGGATTACGCCACATCCACGTTCAAAACCGTGGTACCAAGGCTCTATGACATGGCGCAGGTAACACCAGCGGACGTCGATGTTTTGCAGTGCTATGAAAACTTTACCGGCGGAGTACTCATGAGCATGGTCGAACATCAATTTTGTGATCCAGATGGCTGCAACGAATTTTTTGTCAAAGACAACCTTGTTGCGCCTTCTGGAAAACTGCCGACCAATACCAGTGGGGGCAACCTGGCGGAATGTTACATGCACGGTCTGGGACTCAATATTGAGGCGGTTCGACAAATACGAGGTCAGTCCACGAATCAAGTCGACGATGCTGACGTTGCGCTGGTTGCATCCGGACCGATGGTGACGCCGGTCAGTTCGTCGATTTTCGGCACGGAAGCGACGCTGTGAGCTATTTGAATCCCGGATTGCCGAAACCTGTTCCCGCGCCAGACGGGCTTGATACACCGTTTTGGGAAGCTGCGAGCCGTAATGTGTTGATGCTCCAGAGGTGTGGCGCGTGTCAGGAGTTTCAGTGGGGTCCGGAATGGATATGTCATCGCTGCCACAGCGAAGATCTTGGCTTCGAAGAGGTGCGTCCCCTAGGCAACATCTACAGTTACGAGAGAGTATGGCATCCCGTCCATCCCGCGCTTAAAGAGCAGGGGCCGTACATTATTGTGTTGGTGGAACTACCGGAATGCAGTGGCGTGCGGTTGGTGGGTAATTTGTTGGGTGATCCGGAACAATCGGTCGAGATCGGAACACCGGTGCGGGCTTTTTTTGAACATCATCGAGATGCGGAGCCGCCTTTTACGCTCGTTCAGTGGGAAAAAGTCTGAGGGGTCCGGACGTCGCTTCGCCGTCAGTCGAGTTCGACGATGACGGGAGCGTGATCTGAGGCGGTTAGCTTTTCTTTTTTCTTTCGGTAATCACGATCGATCATGATGTTCCGGGTTCGGGAACAAATACTTTGGTTGCCGAGAATGAAGTCGATCCTGAGACCTTGCCCGCGGTGAAACGCGCCGCCCCGGTAGTCCCACCACGAGAACTGTTGTTCGTCGGGGAACCGATCTCTAAATATATCCGTCAAGCCCAAATCCATGATCGCTTGTAAACGATTACGTTCATCTTGGGTATGAAACACGGTGCCTTCGGCCAATGCGCCTTGCCAACTGTCTAAAGCGTCGGGTACGACATTGAAATCGCCACAGATAATAGCGTCATGGGTACTAAGGTGGTGCGTGGCCCATAAGTCCGCGAGATCGTCGAACCACTGCAATTTACGAGGGTAATCGGCATGTGCAACGTCCTTGCCGTTGGGGCAA
The DNA here is from genome assembly GCA_913030615.1 of uncultured Gammaproteobacteria bacterium. Taxonomy (GTDB): domain Bacteria; phylum Pseudomonadota; class Gammaproteobacteria; order Pseudomonadales; family Azotimanducaceae; genus UBA11889. Next base: position 28,429 of record CAJWCW010000006.1, read on the forward strand.
TACACGGTCGTGAAATCAAGCCCACCGATGTTGGCTGATATTAGACGGGCGCCGAAGTCATCCTGACCTGGGAGTCCGCGTTGGGTGAGCTCGAAGGGTTGTCGTGACAGGATCGCGACGCCGTTCCAACTTTTTTGACCATGAGTCGCCACTTGGTAACCGGCTTCCATGAACGGCTCGTGCGGGAAGTCCTCGTCGGTGACTTTAAGTTCTTGAAGCCCGACGACATCGGGTTGTCGGTCGTTGAGCCACATCAAAATGTACTCCAGACGAGCCCGCAGACCATTCACATTCCAGGTGGCAATTCGCACTTAACGATTACTGACGCAATAGGGATAGCAGACGGACTGGGCGAATTTGGTTGGATTGCACGTCAGTGTTGAAACTCCAGTATTGCCCGGCCCGCAATGCGACCTTCCTCAAGCGCCGTGGTTGCTTCGTTAATGGCGTCGATGGTGTAGCGCTCGGTCACCATGGACTCCAAGTCGAGATCGCCGTTCGCATGCCAATCGAGAAACGTCGGAAAGTCCCGCTCAGGAGAACAAGAGCCACCGATACTGCCGCGGAACTGCTTCTCTTGCACCAGGATTTCTATAGCGTTCAGTTCGACCGTGGTCGACGGGACACCGACGAGAACAGCGGTTCCCCCCTGACAAGCTCCAAAGTGTCCGCCACGACAAGCGGGGACGATCTGTTCCATGGTCTGTTTGAGGCCGATGCAGTCGAACGCGAAATCGACCCCGGTCACCGGTTGATGGCTAAAGGATGTTTGTTCAGGCGTTCCCGTTATTTCGTGAATTGCCGCGATTGCATCGACTTGGCTCGCGTTAATCTTATGGGTTGCGCCAAAGCGCGTCGCAAAGGCGAGTTTTTCGTCGTCAAGATCGACGGCGATGATGGGATTGGCGCCACGCATTTTGGCGCCCACGACCGCGGATAAGCCAACGCCACCGACGCCGAAGATTGCCACACTATTGCCTTTCTGAACGTTCGCGGTGTTGATGACCGCGCCCGCACCGGTCATGACGGCGCATCCTATGATGGCGGTAACATCTTTCTTGATCGAAGCATCGGCTTTGACCACGTATTGTTGATCGGCAATGGTGTGATCTGCCCATGTAAAGACATTCTGAGAAATAGCCTGCCCACCATCGACATCTAGAATCGCAGGGGAAGGTGTCGTGTCCGTGTTTGCAGCGTCGCGTGGAACCCAGGTCACCAGAACCGTGTCGCCTTCGTCGAGATGAGTGACGTTGGCGCCTTTCCCGATAACGATCCCAGTCGATTCATGTCCGAGAAGCACCGGATTCTTACGGGGCCGATGCATCTGATGGAGTTGTGAGTGACAAACTCCTGATGCGTACTGTTGGACAACGACTTGAGTCGGACCGGGGTCGGGTAAGACGACGTCCTGGATCTGCAGAGGTCCTGTTTCTTGGGGTAAGACCACTACCTGCGCGTGCGTTGGCATAACTATTTCCTCAAGGACACCTGGAAAAAGAGCGGTTGAGTTTGACCCTGCCTGATATTGCTTGGCAAGCGGATGGTCAGGTTAAGCTAGATCGAAAGCGAGCGCTTCGAAACCTGAATTTTGCATTGCGTCGACGACGTCGTCAGCGCCGTCGGGACATAGAGCGATAACACTGCCGCCTCCTCCGCCGCCCGTGAGTTTGGCACCGACCGCGCCGCACCTCCGCGCGATGTGTATGAGTTCTTCAAGTTCTGGGGTCGATACTTGGAGTGCATTGAGGTAGCCCTGACAGAGGTTCATCAGTTCGCCAAGCTCCTGATAAGCCCCATCTTGCAGAGCTTCGGTACCGGCTCGGGTTAAGTCACCAATCTGATCGAAAATACGCTCGTAGCGTTCGGGTTGTCTTTCCCACGCTTGGCGTACTTGCGCGACAGTCGTTGCCGTCAAACTTTCTTTTCCCGAAATTCCGATTGCGATCGAGACGCTGCGTGCTGGACGAACTTCCTGGAACGACGGCGACCCGTTGTTTTCGAATAGTAGGGTGGATCCGTAGGTAGCAATGGTGTTGTCAACTCCGGACGGCGTGCCGTGTGCCGCTCTTTCGCATTCGAACGCAAGTTTGTTGATGCGTTCGTTGCTGAGATCGAGTTTGAAATGATCGGAAAGTGCTCTTATCACTGCAACGGCCAGGGCAGATGACCCGCCGAGGCCCATGGCGCGCGGTACGTTGGGAAAGGCTTCAATGGTGAGTGCTCGAGACGCCAAATCTAATCGTTCTAAAAGTAGTGCCAGGATTCCCGTGACGCCTTGCGGATTTTCTGACAGCGGCGGAATGCGCTGCTCGATCCCCCAACGAGGAACTAAGAGAACAGTATCTGCTGAATCGACCACGCGCGCTTCGACTGCCAGTGGTATGGGCGCCGCGAGGGCAGGACGACCGTACACAACCGCGTGTTCGCCCAGGAGGATAATTTTTCCACTGGCGTAACTTCGGGGTTCAGGGCCTTGTGCGACGGCGGTGTTGTTTTGTACTCGTTTGAGGATTTCCTGCGCGTTCCATACTTTGATGTCGCCGCTTTCAATGAGCGCTTCGACCACGGTATCAAAGTGTTCTTCGGGTACTTGGGCGGTTGACGCGACACTGCGAGCATGTAACGTCATGTGGTTTTGTTGGATACCCGCGGTGGTCAGTGATCGAAGTGCGGCGTAATTTTGGGCGAGTCCGACCGCACCCATGACGCTGGCCAGTTCGGCCGCGTTGGGTGATCCTAACAACCGATGGTTGATTCGTACGGTTGGGTTGGTTTCTAACGATCCGCCCACCGTCCCGACTTTCATGGGCATTTCAATTTCGCCGATAAGATCGCCTTCATCGTTACGGTACCAACGAGTTAAAGCACGGTATTGGCCATCGCGAGCCGCATAGGCGTGAGCGGCGGCCTCGATCGCTCGGAAATCGTTACCTGTGGCGATGGCGACAGCATCGACTCCGTTCATAATGCCTTTATTGTGCGTGGTGGCCCGGTACGGATCGACTCGGGCTAGATCGTTGGCGAGTATGATCCCGTCTCGAACCTGATCCCCAGAAAATCCCTTGACCTCAAGATTTTGGACGGGAATTCGGGCGCGGACGTGAACCAGAGCCCGATCAGTCAAGTTGGAGAGTATGCGGAGAAAGACTTTCCCACCTGAAATCGTTTCGATGAGGGATGCGACTCCTTCGCACATACCGTTAACAACGTTGGCGCCCATGGCGTCTCGGGTATCGACCAATAAGTGTAAGACCAGCATCTGTCGGCCGTCTTCCGGTGCTTGATGTAAAAATACTTCGATGTCTTTGGCTCCGCCGCCGCGTCCTAGCATTTTTGGATGCAAGCTGTTTGCCAAGTTGAGAATTTCTTCCGAACGGTCGAGAAGTTCTTGCTTTCGTCTTTCGGGGTCATCGAGGTTTACAACTTGAACCTGGCCGATAAGGATTGGGTCAGTCGTGCTCGCTTCAAATCCACCGGAAAGTCGAGCGGTGCGAGCAGCACCAGAAAGTCCAGCTACGATTGAGGGTTCCTCGACGGACAACGGCACGACGTAGTCCTTGCCGTTGATCAAGAAATTGAGCCCAAGGCCCACGGGTAGCCCAAGCACGCCAATGACGTTCTCGATCATCTTGTCGGCGATATGGAGCTTCAGTGTGTGATCGCTTGTTTCGAGAGCGCGAAGATCGCTATCGGTGATAAGCCCCCGTTGATGCAAGGCGCGAACGCGTTCCTTTACGTCGAGCTTGAAGAAATTGGGGATTCTGGAGCTATTATCCTGCTCGGACTTGGACGCCATCGTCTGCAATCTCCAGCCGTACTACGTTTAGACCCTGTTCTTCGACGTCGCGTTTAAACCTCGCCAACGCCTCGTCCTCGGTGCTAAAGGCAACGCCCATATCGCCGCCCCCAGCCCCGCAAGGTTTATAGAGTACGCCGTGCCTTTCGGCAAGACCCATTGCAGCTTCGTGACCAGGACCGAAAATACCGATTTGGGCATCTCGGTCCAACTGCACTAAAGCGCGGATGTAGTCTTTCATGCAGGTCATGAAGGCATTTGCTTTCACGGACGCTTCGGCAACTCCGTTGGCTGCGGAGACTAGTGCGGCCAAACTGGCCGGGGTCGTTTCGCCGCGCCATTCGTTAAACCGAGCAATCATGCGAGACGTTTGAGTGCTCTCCCCCGCGAAAACGAAGCCGTAGTGCACGTTTGGATCGAGACCATGTGTTTGGGCCTGGTTGTTCTGATACACGATGACACCGCCACGGTATGCGGCAGCAACGTCCAGGCCGCTACCGACCCCGCGCTGAAAGGTACGATGGGCTTGTTGCAGCTGTTCAACACCCATTTCGTGTCCGTCGAGCGCGGCAAGGGCTTTGCCTAGTGCTACCGTCACGGCGGCGCTCGATCCGATCCCAAGTTTTTGTTTGTGGAGGTAGAAGGGTGACGAGTCGATGGTCACCGCTGCGTGACGAGGCAGGGCATTGGGTGTCGATAAATGCGCGATGAAACGAGCGGGGTCCTCATCGGGCAAGTCACGGAAAAGCTCGTCCAGCGTGTGGGAGGACTCGAAAACGTAACCCATGCTCTTAAACGACCAGTCGGCTTTGTTGCGTCTTTGCAGCGAACATACGACTCGTCGATCCACTGCAGCAACGACGGCCTTCGCGCCGGCCAGTACGGCGTATTCGCCGGATAAAACGAGCTTGCCTGGGGCACTGGATTCAACGCGGTTGATCGACATAAGCGCCTGGCCCGAGTCCACAAACCAGAGTTCTCAATACGCCAGGAACGCTCGCGAGCCGGTCGACGACGATGTCGGTGGCATCTTCTTGACATAGAGTCTTAACCTGCGGCCCAGCATCGATCGTGAAGAACACGCTTATCCCTGCGCCCTGAAGTTCGCGCACCGCAGCGATAGTCTCAACCGTCGCCCCATTCCAATAGGATAAGGGTGGTTGCGATGACAACATCAGAGCGTGCATTTTTAGACAACTGGATTCCGCAACGCTCGCGAGCCGCGAAAAGTCTTGTTGGGAAACGGCTAATAGGCCTGCGGCATGATCCGACTTTGTTGACTCTGTCCAGGCACCGTAATAGGGGGAAGTCTGTTTAGAACGCTCCATGCCCTCAGTGGACCCAACGTTCTTTGCCGTTTCAGATGTGATGGCAATGACGACTTTCAACGGCCAGGCTCCCATGGGTAGCACGTTTCGCGCACACCAATCCCCGTTTTCTTCTTCCAGGCTAGTGAAACCACCGAAAATCGACCGTGCCGCGGATCCCGAGCCTCTCCGGGCCCATATCGAGCGCTCGGACGTGCTCATCTCGAGTCTAAAGGCGGCGTCTATGGCCGTCAGGAGCCCGGCGAATCCCGAAGCAGATGACGCTAAACCGGCGCTGGTGGGGAAGTTGCTGAACGACTCAATAGACAGCGGCGGCAGGGAATAGGCTGCACGCAACTGGATGAGGAAATCTTGAATTTTCTTGTCCGACACAACGGTCCCGTTGATCTCGACTTGGTCTTGTTCAGACTCTCGTACCGATGTTCGCGTAACCAGAGTATCGAGAGTGATGGACAGTGAAGGTGTGGCCGGAATATTGGTTTTGCCAGCTCGCTTTCCCCAGTATTTAACTAAGGCAATATTCGGATGCGCTAACGCCGTCGCTTCGTTCACAAAAAGTCGGGTGCCGGGGTGAAAGTAAAGCCTTCTTGTTCGAGCAGTTCTGCCACCTCGATCGTGATGAGATCACCGTATTCCGGCCCGGCAATTTGAATGCCTATCGGCAAGCCTTGTTCATTGAGCCCCGTCGGAATAACGGTTGACGGGAGGTAAGAGCCGCAGGTGAGACCGGACCAAAACACCTGCGTTCCATAATCCTGGGGTGAGTTGTCCACTTGGATTTTTCGCTCACGCATGGGTCGATGGTCATGAGGAAATGCGGCCGTTGCCATCACCGGCGTAAGAAGCACATCGTATTCGTTAAAGAAATCGTGCCATGCCCAACGCAGATGCGTTCGTTGTTCGTTTAATGCATTCCATTCCCTAAATCGTGCTACCTGAGAACGGCGCACGCTCGCGTCGATACTTTTGTCTTCAGAATCGAGGGCGGCAACACCGTCTAACGCGTGTGCGTACTGTTCGTCGGAAAGACGCGCCGACATAGTCGCCTGCAGCAGATTGCGATAAACGAAGTCAGAATGTTGTGCGGTAAAACCCGGACGTGCATCGAAATCGATCTTGGCGCCCAGGTCGGCGAGGGTTTGCGCAATCAGATCAACGCGTTCGGACACCTCTTTCGCGACCGGGGCCATTTCATCGTCGCGCCAAACAGCAACCCGCATGGATTCTGGTTGTTTTTCGAGTCGCGGCAAATTGAGTGATTGGCCTCTCGCCGCGATCTCGTCTGGCCCTCCCATTGTCAGGACGGCCGTTTTCAGGTCGGTGGCGGAACGCGCAAGCGGCCCGATGACGGAGATGTCGGAAGGACTCAATACACCCGGCATGGCATGACCTCGGGGTGGTAGCAAGCCCCAGGTGGGTTTGTGGCCAAATACTCCGCAATAGTGGGCTGGGTTTCGTATCGATCCACCGATATCGGAACCGGTCTCAAGACCGGTCAGGCCGGCAGCCAGCGCGGCGGCGGATCCACCCGATGAGCCACCGGGCCCCCGAGTTCTGTCCCATGGATTGTTCGTTGTGCCGTAGATGTCGTTGTAGCTTTGAAAGTCGGCGAGTCGGATAGGGACGTTTGTTTTTCCAAAAATGATGGCACCCGCGGCCTTCAATCGTTGTATTGGAAGCGCGTCGGATTCGACGACATTGTCTTTCATTTCTGGGACGCCCCAGGTCGATGGCGTTCCGGCTACGCCGTAAGATTCTTTGACCGTCATGGGGACGCCATGAAGGGCACCTAGTTGTTCGGTGCCTTTAGCAAGCTCTTGATCCGCTTTTTTCGCGGCCTCGACGGCTTCATCGCGACGTTGGACCACGATGGCATTCAAGTCGCCGTTGTGGCGGTCGATACGCTCAAAATAATGGCGCAGTAACTCTTCACTCGAAATTTCTCGTGACCTGATCTTAGCCGCTAACTGAGTCGCAGAAAGGAACGCTAGTTCGGACATTGGAACCCCCTATTGGAACGTGCGACTGTGACCGTCGGGTAACATTTAATCAAGGATCGCCATACGTTCACGAGATTCATGCTTGGAGTATTTCGGAGCGACTATGAAATAATCGTGCGATGACAAAAGGACGCGTAAATTCCAATGTGGTCGGGGTGTCGACGGATGACATCTCCGAATATCTTCGATTCGCAGAGTCCCTTGTACGACAGGTCGGTAAGGAATTGCTATTGCGATTCCGAACCGATCTAACCGTTGATGATAAATCCCTGGGCCATGGCTTCGATCCGGTGACAGACGTTGACAAAAAAGTAGAGCGCGTGATGCGCGATGCAATTGCTCGTCAATATCCGGCGCACGGTATTGTTGGGGAAGAGTATGGCGACCGCGCGGGTAACGGTCTGACTTGGATCATTGACCCGATTGATGGCACGCGGGCGTTTATGACTGGAATGTTGCATTGGGGCACGTTGCTTGGGTTGTCTGAAGGTACGAGGCCTATTATTGGCACGATGTATCAGCCGTTCGCGGACGAATTGTTCTGGGGCAATTCAACGGAGGCGGGATATCGTCACGGAAAAGAACAAACGACTCTCCACACGCGTCGATGTAGGGAATTGGCTGACGCCGTGATGGGGACGACGGGTCCCGAATTCTATCGTGGGACGACAGAGCGGGGCGGGCTTCAACGATTGAGAGATCAAGTGCTGTTTACTCGTTTTGGGGGCGATTGCTACGTGTTTGCGATGGTCGCCATGGGGCAACTCGACATTGGTCTCGAAGCATCGCTTAAACCGTGTGACATCCAACCCATGATTCCGATTATCGAAGGGGCGGGTGGCGTTGTAACAACGTGGGAAGGTGGCGATGCGAATCAAGGAGGATGCGTCGTTGCGGCCGGGGATCCAGAACTCCATGCCGAAGCGTTGGAGGTGCTACGGGCAGCACTAGAGTGAACACGTTGAATTTGCGTGGGATGCGAGCGATAGCCTAAATGACTGAAGTCTCACCAAAGATCCCTGGCGCACCGCAGAACGTCGGCTGGATTATTGGTTGCTTATTCATCGCCACTTTGGTCGCGGTGGCAGGAAGTGATCAAGACCAAACATACGCGAGTCTGCCGCTATTTGCGCTTTGTGGCTTGGTCTGTTTTGCCATCCAGTGGTTAGCATTCATTCCTGCGTGGATCTTCCGCACGGAACGTTATTTTGATCTGACCGGCGGCCTGAGCTTTC
>CAJWCW010000007.1 GCA_913030615.1 uncultured Gammaproteobacteria bacterium
AAGCCTTGGCACAACGACTGCGGGACGAACTTTTCGGACACCTCCACCGACTGCCGGCAGCTTTTTTTGACGCCGCCGACAGTGGCGATTTAGTCCAGCGCTGCACTTCAGACGTTGAAACCATCCGCGTCTTTCTCCAAGCCCACGTCGTCGAAATCGGTCGGGCCGTACTGCTCTTATTTGCCATGTTGCCCATCCTCTTTTGGCGTGATTACCGACTCGCATGGTTGTCGATATGTCTCATGCCCTTGCTAGGTGTGGGTGCCTTCGTGTTCTTCCGTCGAATCAAGACACTGTTTGAAATCACCGATGCATCGGAAGGCGTTTTAACCGCGGTGCTAAAAGAAAATCTCACCGGTATCCGAGTCGTCCGGGCTTTTGCTCGCCATGACTTCGAACGCGATCGATTTGCCGAACGCAATCGAGCATTCCGCGACAACTACTACCGGTTAAATAAGGTCATGGCCATCTACTGGTGCGCCAGCGACTTTATAGCGACCTGCCAGATTGGGATTGTACTGATCGCCGGTGGCGTCTTCCTCGTCGAAGGTTCACTAACCGTCGGTGAACTGTTCGTCTTTATCAGCCAAGTCTCGATGGTCATTTGGCCGATTCGCCACCTCGGGCGCGTCCTTACTGATTCGGGCAAAGCTATTGTGGCACTCGGACGCGTTGACCATATTCTTAAATCGCCCGAGGAAAGTGTCGAGCCAACACCCGCGACAGGACGAGGGCGCGGCGCTATTACCGTTAGGAACCTAGATTTTAGTTACCCCAACGGACAGGGCATTCTTCGGAACATGTCGTTATCGGTCGCTCCTGGCGAAACGGTCGCACTGGTGGGCCCGCCCGGATGCGGCAAGACGACGTTTATCCGTGTGCTGCTACGTTTCTATCCCTACCAAAGAGGACAAATAGAGATCGACGATTTAGAGATAAACGAGACGGACCGCGAGTGGATTCGCGCCCAAATCGGGGTGGTACTCCAAGATCCATTCCTTTACGCCCAGACGATTGATTCAAACCTCCGCGTCGGACGGCCCGCTGCGCCGCACGAGGATTTACTGCAAGCCGCGCAAGACGCGTCGTTGCACGAGTCAATATCCAAGTTCGCCAACGGCTACGACACCATGGTCGGCGAACGCGGCGTGACGCTATCGGGTGGTCAGCGACAACGCGTCGCCTTGGCGCGAGCCCTACTCAAAGACCCGCCCATACTCGTACTTGATGATGCACTATCCGCCGTCGATACGGATACCGAGCACCGCATCCTAACGGCACTGGAACAGCGTCGTGGCCGGCGGACGACGCTCATCGTTGCTCATCGGCTAACCACGGTGCGAAACGCCGATCGTATCCTTGTCATGGACGACGGCTGCATCGTCCAGCAGGGATCCCATCAACAACTTGCCGAAGAGCAAGGTCCGTATCGCCGTCTATGCGAAATCCAGGGTGCCCTCGACGAGTCGATTCGCAACGATCTCGAGGGGTTGAACCGTGGATAACTACGACGACGAGAATTATGACGATGGCTTCGACGAAGTACGATCCAGTGCCACGATGCAAATCAGCCTCTGGCGACGTTTGTTCACCTTTACGCTCCCCTACAAGGCCGAATTATGGGTAATGGTGGTCGCCGGAAGCGTGACTGCGCTTATGGAGATGGCGTATCCCCTTATTACCAAGTGGTTAATCGACGATGTCGACGCAAACGGTCAAGAAGCCGATCTATTTTTCTGGGCAATGGTTTACTTAGGAACCTGTTTCCTCATGGCCGTTTCCATTGGTAGTTTCATATGGATGACGTCGAGAATTCGCGTCTACGCGAGTTACGACATCCGCAAAGCGGCATTCGCGAACTTGCAGAATTTGTCGTTTTCATTTTTCGACTATCGACCCGTCGGCTGGTTAATGGCACGTATGACATCCGACTGTGAACGCCTCACGAACATTCTGGCGTGGGGGTTACTCGATCTCATTTGGGGTAGCGCGGTCATGCTCGGTATGACCGTTGCGATGCTTGTGATGAACTGGAAATTGGCACTATTGGTGTTGGCCATCGTCCCATTCCTTACTTGGGTGTCGATAAAATTCCAACGAACCATTCTCGGGAGTGCGCGTGCCGTGCGCCGTACCAATTCAAGGATCACAGGCGCATATACGCAGGGCGTTATGGGGGTTCTCACGAGCAAAACGTTTTCGAGAGAAGCGCCCAATGCAAGCGAATTTCGCCACCTGACAGGTGACATGTACATCGCATCTGTCCGAAACCTCACCTTGTCGGCAATTTATATTCCAATCATTCTAATAATGAGCAGCCTGGCGGTTGGACTCACACTCGCCGTCGGCGGATCGGACATGCTGGTTGGCATTGTCGAGGCTGGGACGTTAGTGGCTTTCATGATGTTCGCTCGACATTTCTTCGACCCTGTGGAGGTGATGGGGTACTGGTTCGCGGAAATGCAGATGGCACAAGCGTCGGCCGAAAGAGTCTTAAGTCTCATTGATGCTGAACCCGAGATTAAAGACTCAGATTCTGTATCTAACGCCGTGCGTATCCATCGGTCTACACCTCAACGCGAAACCCGAGCTGCAGACGGCGGGCCTGTCGATATTCACGAAGTCGAGCTAGTAAACGTCAACTTCGCATACAGCGCTACGGTCCCCGTCCTCCGCGACATCAACCTGACCGCGCGTAAAGGTGAAACCATCGCCATCGTCGGCCCTACCGGTAGCGGGAAAAGTACACTCGTTAACCTGGTCTGCCGTTTCTACCAGCCAACATCGGGGCAAGTCCGTATCGACGGTATCGACTACCGCAACCGCAGCCTCCGTTGGCTCCAGTCCAACCTCGGCGTCGTACTCCAGAATGCGCACGTCTTTCGAGGAACCGTCCTAGAAAACATTCGCTATGGCCGTTTAACTGCTTCCGATAGCGACGTGATCCAAGCGGCGGAAACCGTTGGTGCCCACGAGTTCATTAATGCGCTCGAGCACGGCTACCGGACCGACGTCGGAGAAGACGGCGATATGTTATCCGCGGGTCAAAAACAGCTCGTCTCGTTCGCGCGGGCGATTCTTGCCGATCCGCAGATATTAGTGATGGACGAAGCAACCAGCTCAGTCGACACGGTCACCGAGGCTAAGATCCAACGCAGCCTCGGCCAGGTCTTATCGGGCCGCATCAGTTTCGTAATCGCACATCGGTTGTCGACGATTCGAAATGCAGATCGGATAGTCGTTCTCATCGATGGTCAAATTTCAGAGATTGGCGATCACGCCGAACTCATCGCCCGTGGTGGCCATTACGCCAACCTCTATTACCAACAAAGCCTCCAAGAGGCGACTAGGGATTGGCCATCCAACCGAGCAAACGACCAAACCGAGGACGGAGAAGACCTAGTAGAACCCTCTCCCGCCTAATTGCTCCCAAAACCGTTGCACCGAACCTCCTGCGGGCTCCATTCTCCAAATTACGCTGATCCAATCCTTCGAAGTTTCCCGGCTAGCACTAGTCTTGTTGTTAGTCCGCGCAATCCGAAATCAGCGCCCACGCGCGATCCGCTCCCACGGAAGCGATACGGCAACCGATTAATTGCTGCCACTCTTTCTCGTGGCCGTATTCGTCTCGCCACGCCCATAGCCGCCGCGTGTAATGATGGAGTTCATGTTCGTGGGTAAAACCCATGGCGCCATGAGCTTGGTGCGCGATTTCAGCGACGATGCCAGCGGCCTCGCCAACTCGAACCTTGGCCGCAGAAACTTGTACGACGAATCGGTCCGTGTCCAAGGCTTCAATGGCGGCATCGCTAGCCCGCGTCGACGCAGCCACTTCGCCCGCCATGCGCGCGACGTTATGTTGAACCGCCTGAAATCCCGAAATGGGACGCCCAAATTGCTTTCGTTCGCCGACGTAGCTGATGGTCAACTCGAGTAGCTTCTCAAGTGCTCCACTCATCGCTGCGACTCTGGTCATCGCCATGATCGCTCGGAAATTCGTTGGCAATTTAACCGATTCCGAGCTTTCGAAGATGATTTCATCCCTCGGCTCGCCTGCAAGATTAGCGCCTTGAACAACATCGAATTCGTCCACCAGTTGTCCATCATCTGTGATAACGCGTTCGGCACGACGAGCCCACGGAGCGATCGCTCCCTCGGCCACAGTAGTTAGTCCCTCACCCGTAACAAACCGATTGCCGATAAGAATTTCCGGGTAAGGCAGTGGTAACGCAAATTTTCCTGCCAATCGGATCACGCGGAACGCATCAGCCAGCGAAGTGCCGGATTGTTCACCGCCGACTTGATGCAAACCGGTTTCTTGCATGATTGTCCATAGGTCTTCGGGAAACACGCCATGCTGATCGTCTTTAGATCCCGATTCAGCGTTGTCGCGTAGTGCCTTGGTGCAGTGATCGGTGAATACCCGCTCTGCCGTACCGAGTATTAGGTCGTACGTCATCGAAGCCCCAATCCGCGGGCGATAACGCCACGTAAAATCTCGCGGGTACCACCACGAATCGTAAAGGAAGGCGAATGCAACAAAGTCTGTTCTAAGCAGCACCGTAACGGATGTTTCGGTCCGAGATCCGGAGCAAAAAGACGAACCAATTCGGGTAGGGCTTTTTCAAAATCGTTGCCGAGTGACTTGACGAGCGCCGCCTCGGTCGCGGGATTTTTTCCTGCTTGTAACATGGCAGCTACCGAAATCGACATCTGACGCAATGTCATGATGTGACTGGCCAAACGCCCAATGAGAGCTGATTCTTCGTCGGACGGACTGGCGCCCACGTAACGAACAAATTCGACAAATACGCGAAAAGCCGAAAGGAACCGCTCTGGACCGCTCCGCTCATAACCCAGCTCACTCGTTACTTGTTCCCAGCCGTTTCCGACCGCGCCCACGAGGTTCTCTTCCGATACAAAGCAATCCTCGAACACCACTTCGTTAAAATCTTCGTCCCCCGCAATATTCTTGATCGGTCTTACAGTGACGCCGTCGTCATGCAAATCGACAATAAACTGGGATAAACCTTCGTGGCGACTCTCACCCGCCGGTCCGGTGCGGACCAGCGCCACCATATAGTGGTTGCGCTGAGCGTCCGTCGACCATAGCTTCGTTCCGTTCAAGATCCACCCACCATCCACGGCCCTGGCTCTCGTTTGCACCGACGCAAGGTCTGACCCTGAGTCCGGTTCGCTCATGCCAATGGAAAAATAAGATTCCCCGCGGGTGATGGGCGGCAAATATTTGAGTTTCTGGTCCTCGGTTCCGTAGCGTAGAAGCAAAGGACCACTCTGACGATCCGCAATCCAATGCGCACTGACAGGGGCTCCAGCCGCAAGCAGTTCTTCGGTTACAACGTATCGTTCAAAAAAACTGCGCTCCCCACCACCATATTGCTTAGGCCACGTCATCCCAATCCAGCCTCGCATGCCGAGCTTGCGCGAAAACTCGACAGCATGGCCCTCGTTAAAGTCCGAGTTGCGAAGATAGTCGCCAGGCAATTCCCGTTCGACGAAATCCCGAACTCCCGCACGAAGGGCTTCCGCCTCAGGTGGTAAACGCGCTGGTTCAAAATCAAGTCCCGAAAACACCGTATGTCGCCTTTGCCTCTATGCCACACGCTCCTCTTCCGCTGCCGAACCTATAGGCTCAACCATGGCATTGCAATCCAGGGGAACGTTATGATTCCGAGCCAAACTGGATCCCTTCGAGCACAACCTTTTGCAGCGTCCCAGCACCAATCCAACTTTCACGCCATGAACCGCAACAAAATTACAGAGATACTGGATCCCATCCTGTCGCAGATCGAAAAACGATCCGCCGTCGCCGACACGTTTGTGGATAAAGAGACCTACCGTCTGTACTTGACTACGTTCTGGGCAAACTTAGTTATGGATCCCGAAGAAGCGGATCTGACTGAAACCGACCTCGAGACAGCTCACAGCGTAATTAACGAAATCGCCAATGAAATTCTTGGTGAATCCGAGGCCATTACCGAATCGTTCCGATTTATCGCGAGTCGCTCAGGCGAAACCGCAATGGACAAAGCGAAGCTGTCGAAATCGCACAAAGATCTACTAACGTATTTCTCGTCGATGATTCTCGATCCCGACGGCCACCGCAAATGGATGAGTGAACTTCGAGACCGCTGACCGCGACTTAATGAACGCTGACGATAATGTGCCGTTGTTTCGGACTGTGACGATGCTCCCAAAGGAAAATTCCTTGCCAGGTACCGAGCGCCATGCGGCCATTCATCACTGGAATCGTGACGCTCGATGCCGTAATCGCGGCTCGGATGTGCGCTGGCATATCATCCGGACCCTCGGCTCGATGGGCATATAATCGAGCATCTTGAGGAACCGATCGATCCATCCAGGCTTGCAAGTCATCAAGAACACTAGGGTCTGCATTCTCTTGAATGATGAGACTAGCCGACGTGTGACGAACGAAAATCGTTGCGAGGCCCTCATCAATTCCGCTGCCGGATACGATCTCACTAACTTGTTGAGTCACGTCGTACAAGCCCGCCCGTTCAACAACTATTTCAAGCTCAACATTCACGCCTCTAAACGCCTCGAATAGTTAACGTAAATCCCCAGCATCCCGCCCGATTAGGAAACAGACAATGGCTCGTCACCTGCCTTACCCGTCTGAAAAGAAAGCAATAGCGGTAGGACGAACAGCGTAAACACCAGCAACAATGAAACGGCCAGCGTTAACAAATATCCGATCGATGCGGTTCCTTGATGCGGCGAAAGTGTCAATGCCGCAAACGTCCCGATGGTTGTAAGCGTGCTCAGAACGACCGCAAGCGGTGTACTCGAGTGCATCAATTCCGTGACCGCACCCGTCCGACGAAACCGTTCGACGACATGGATCCCGTTATCAACTCCCAAACCAAATATCAGAGGGATCACGAGAATATTCGCCATGTTCAGCGGCATGTCGATCAATACGGCAACGGCAACCGTAAAAAGAGCCGTTAGCGCTAAGGGGATAAGGACCAATACCGGCGTAAGTGCACGCCGCAGAAAAATGGTTAATACCGTACCGATCCCCATAACGGCGAAGACCAGTGCCCAGATGAACGAATCGACCACGACGGTACCGACACCCCATTCCACCACGGGCCGACCGGTGGCAAACGGTACTTCGGCGCGAACCTCTTCGATAAAGCGCGACAACTCGGTAACGTCCTTGATGTCGAGCGCCGGTAACGCCATGGAGAGATACTCTCCGTCCGTACTTACGAGTCTACTTCGCAAACTCTCGGGTAAGT
Source organism: uncultured Gammaproteobacteria bacterium (assembly GCA_913030615.1). Taxonomy (GTDB): domain Bacteria; phylum Pseudomonadota; class Gammaproteobacteria; order Pseudomonadales; family Azotimanducaceae; genus UBA11889. The sequence continues at coordinate 7,287 of CAJWCW010000007.1, forward strand.
CGCCAAACTGTTTTTCTTCGGCCGTGATCGCCCGGCGCAGCCAATCAAGTTCCTGGACCAAGCCCGTAATCACCATGGTTTGCCACTGCCCAAGCGAGGTCGGTTCGATTCGAGCTACGACCTCCAAAAGGCGAACGCGCGCGCGATCCAAATCACTATCTGCAAGCGAATATTGTCGTAAAGCCTTCTTGAAAAGCTCAAATTCTTCTTCGAGCTCTATCGACGTCGGGGGCGTGGAACTGATGCTTGGTTCGAGCGCACTAAACAAAAAAGCCTGCGCATCTTCAAGTAAGAAGAGCTTATCGTCTTGTTGTTTCGGTACGTAATCGAATGGCGTCGTGATCTTACCGACCGTCGGAAGATCCAGAAGTCGATCGAGGCTCCGAGTTTCCGCTTCGTCCTGCGTAAGTATTGACAGGGTGTAGTCCGTCACAATTTCTTCTTCTTGAAGAAGGGCGAGCGTACGCATCGACTCAGAGTCTGGGTCGCGCAATGCCAGCACGCTGTAGTCAAAATACATCCTTGATCCAACAACCGTCGCAACGATCGCCAGTAGAGAAATCCCGGCGAGAATGGGGGTTCGCCGGTCGGATAACCATTTCATGGCGAGGTCGCCGCTGCCGACTGGCGCATCTTGCACCCGACCTGGCGCTCCGACTAATACATAGACTGCCGGTAACAACGTAAACGTAAGAATGAAGGCGACGATCATGCCTCCAGCAGAAATAATCCCTAGATCTCCGAGACCTTTATAGTCAGTCGGAGCAAAGCCCATAAATCCAATTGCGGTGGTCACCGCGCATAACAAGATCGCCCTGCCCACAGTCGCACCCGCTCGCTCTAGCGCCGGCTTTAGGTCTAAATGCTCTTGATGCATGGCCTCGCGAAACCGTAGCGAGAAATGCACCGCCGAACTAACCCCAAGCCCAAAAAACATGACCAAGAAAATAATCGACATGGTATTAAATTCGCCCACCGTGAGCAGCGCGTAACCGGTGGTCCAGACAATGCCAATCCCGATCATCGCGAATGTCGCACCGATAATACGGACCGAACGAATGCCCACGCCTAAAACCAGGAGTAGAACGGCTAGGGAAATAAATCCAGCGATGCGGACGCCGTCTTGGGCCGCTGTAATTTCCTCGTGAGAAAGCGCAATTTCTCCCGTTACAGCGACGTCGATATCCTCGGGAACGACAGCGGAGGCTATTTCCGATCTAAGATTTTGCATAATGAGTGCGTTCGGGAGCGCGTCGGCGTAATCGACTTTGCCACGCAAAATGATCAATCCGACAATCCGCTTGTCACCGCTGTCAAAGAACTCGTCAGCCCAACGTACGGTCGTATTTTCCCCAGCAAGTACCGTTGCCGCCGAATCTGACAAGATCCTCAGGACGCGGTCGAAACCAACCTCTGCCTCGTTTTCAAGCCCGTCACGAACCAAGGAAAACACCGACCGTAGACTGGGATCCTCAGCGACACGCGTCAGCATCGGTTGCGCTTCCGCAAGCCGATCCACCATGGACTCCAAGGCATCGAGGTCCATCATCAGGAACGCGTTATCGCGGAAAAAGGGATCTGTCATGGGCGAGTAAACGTCGGAAAAAATATCGGATCGTGCCAAGAGTCGCTGCTGGATGGATTTGGAAGTGTCCTCTACCCCCTGCATTGACGTGCCGCTAACGACAACAACCGCTGTATCTACGAGTTGGGGAAAGCGTGATTTGAACGACTCAAAATCATCCTTCCACGGGGCGTCCTGACGGATTAGATCGCTCAGATTTGAATTCATCTGGAATTGGGTGACGGATACCTGACCAAGCAGCGCGGTTATGACGGCAATCAAGAGCAGCGTACTTAACGGCCAGGCAGCAACCAGACCAACCCATCGAGCGAGTATTCGATCCAACGTCTATTACTCCTCGTCGAATTCCTCTAACAGAAGATCGAAGCCCGCCTCAACAGGCGGTTCGCCATTAAAGACGGCATCGCGCCGCCGCTGGTAAAAGGCTTCGCGGGTGAACGTGTACGGGTCTAGAGATGTTTCGTCTCGCACATCCGTAACTATAAGGACTTCGGCGCGGGTGCTGGCGAGATCAACGGTGCCCACCCAGCCGTTGTAGTTTTCGTGCATGGCCAGTCGAGGCAGTGACGCACGGACAATGAGATGTGGAAGGTCACGTACGGTGGTTGGTCCCAACACCGGAACGTACAAGTAGCGCGACCGTGTATACCCCCACGATGCTAGGACTTGACCAAGATCTTCGCCCTGGGGTTCCAACCCCAACGCAGTCGCTACATCAAGTAGGCCGCCAACGCCAAGGGTAGTGTTGACGAACAAGCGACCGGTATCTCGAAACCCACGCTTCGGGGCTCCCTGTAAAAAACCCGAGAGAGCACTTTCCGCGGAGCGAAGATTCGCAAAAAAGTTTTCGACCGCATCCTCCGCAAATGTCGGCATGACCTTACGGTAGCCGACCGCGAGCGGCCGTAATACCCCCCGATCCAGCGCTTCGGAGAACTCGTAAGAACGTCGATTGACCGACTCGACAGGATCGTACACGGCATATTCGGGCCCGGGACTCAGGGCACAACCGGACACAAGCGCAACAAGCAGCGCCGGAGAAACGAAGCTAAGGCGCATCAGAAGACCGATATTCCTCGATACTGTCCCGAATACTCCGTCTTAGCCCGTCCAGTCCCTCGGATCCGATGATGGAAGCGTAATCAGCACGGCGCAACGACAGATCGCTTACGCCATCAGCAACGACATTGAAAACAAGACCGTCTCTAAAATAGTAATCAAGCCGAACGATCCCGCCGTCTTTCTTCACAAGGTGCGTCTTTACTACCCACCGACCATCTCGAACTTCAGTCGCTTCTATTGTCTCAAAGCTTTGATTGCTAAAGCTCGAAAATCGGCTCGTGTAAGTCGCGACGATCAGTTCACGCAATAACGCACTAAAACCAACCCGTTCTTCAGCCGATTGTTCGCGCCAGGATTTGCCAAGGCTGATACGAGTAATGGTCGCGACGTCAAACGCCTTTCCGACTGCTTCGTCGAGAGCCACGTAGCGCTCAACGAAGGGGGCATCGGACTTCATTGAAGATAGAAGCTCGTCGTGAAATTCAGACACCACACGCTCCGGTTCGCTACCGATCGCAAATTCGAACGCCAGAACTATCAATACGATTCGAAACATGGACTTCACCACGCGAGCCAATCAGCTTACAGGAACCACAGGGAGAGTGCCGGTACATACGTAATCACGAGAAGCGTAAGAAGTAAGACCGCCATGAAGGGAAGACATGCGGCATATAGCTCGAGCACAGGTCGATTAAACCGGTAACTTGCGATGAACAAATTCATGCCGATCGGTGGCGTGAAATAACCGATCTGTAAATTCGCAAGAAAAATAATGCCGAGATGCAACGGATGAATACCGTAACCAATAGCCACCGGCAGAAGCAGTGGAACCATGATCACGATCGCCGAAAATATATCGAGTATCGCCCCAAGGAATAACAGCAAGATGTTGAGGAGTATCAGAAACGTCACGCGACTCGAAATGCGTTCTTGAATCACCTCAAAAAGTCGTTGCGGGACCTCGGCGTCGACCAAAAAGTTTGTCAGAGCCAGCGCACAACCAAGAATGAGTATGATGCTACCTACCATGACCATCGCGTCACGAATGACTGTTGCGATCTTACCGAACGCGACGTCTCGGTATACGAATACCTCGATCACGATGACGTACAACGCGGTCAGTGCGGCGGCCTCAGATATAGCGAAAATGCCCGAGTAAATGCCTCCTAGCACAACAAAAGGGAGCGCCACTTCCCACTTGGCTTGCTTCACGCTTGTCCAGACCTCGTGCGCGCTAAACCGAGTTCGTTTTGCGTCGCCATGGCGCCACATAGTCCACGCGGAAAGCGCCGATACCATCAAAATGACAGGCAATAATCCCGCCAAAAAGAGTTGTTGGATCGTAAATGATTCACCGACATCGAGCTGCTGGGCCACAATGCCATAAAGAATGAGTGGTACTGACGGAACGATGAGCAAGCCAAGACTTCCAGAGGTGGTGACGAGTCCTAGTCCATATCTTTCGCTATAGCCCGCCTCTTTCAACATGGGTAGGAGTAGGGCACCGAGCGCAACGATGGTCACGCCAGACGCCCCGGTGAGAGCTGTAAACAGGGCACAGGCGACAAACCCGACTATCGCGAGACCCGCTGGCATCCAGCCAAACATGGCGCGCGTCAATGCCATGAGACGTTCCGACGTGTTTGCCTCCGCCATTAGGTATCCCGCAAATGTGAAGAGCGGCAACGCCACCAACAACGGGGTGTCGGTGATTCGGTATATCTCTATCGCGACGACGGATAAGTTCACGTCGGTTGCAAGAAATCCCAACATCGCGGCCGCCAAGACCACAGCAAAAAGGGGCGCACCAAGGAGCGCCACCATGATCACGGTCACAATACCAACCCAGATCACGTGGTTTCCGGCTTCACGGTCCGAATCAAATACCGCAGCCCCATCGTAAAAGCCGCCACCGGAATAATCACCTCGCAGATCCACGCCGGGATTGGACCAAATCCCGGGGTCTGGTAGAGATAATCTCCATAAAGTACGTCGATCGAATACCAACCCAAAGTCAAACAAACAATCGAAGTGAACAGGCTCGTGAAACGACCGATCACCGCGCGAGCCCGGTCACCGGCGAATCGGGCGACGATATCAATGCAAATGTGACTGTTCGTACCAGCCGCCGAGGTAGCCCCGAGCATGGTCACCCATAACACGGCATTACGGACCAATTCATCTCCCCAAAGTAGACCACCGCCGAATACATTCCGAGCAATCACTTGGTAGAAGGCAACACTCAACATGGTGAGGAAAAGAGCGCCCAAAAAATACATTTCTAGCCGGGCGAGTAAACGCTGCATAAACGCCAACAAATCGTTATCTCTGCGCCTCAAGCGCCAATTGGAATCTCTGGTAAAGACCTCGACTAACAATGCCCCGATCAATCCATTCTTCGGCTGCCTCTTCGCCTACGCGCCTCCATTCTCGACGTTCGTCGTCCGATGGCGTCAGAAGCTCGATACCCTGTGCCAGCAGGACATCGAATGTGGCTGCGTCGTCGGCTCGATTTTGCCGGTCCGCTTTTCTGACAACGTCCGCCATGATCGATCGCAAAGTCGCCTGATCAGCATCACTCAACCGCTCGAACTGAGTTGCCGACACCACAAACAAACCATAGACATACATTAATGGCAGATCGAGCACGTACCTGAGCTGCGTGTGCCATTGAAGCGCCACGGCCGCCACGGGCGGCGTCGTAATGGTGTCGAACAAACCTGTCTGAAGACCCGGCAAAACATTGGCAATCGACGAAGGTATCGGAGTAATTCCAAACGCGGCCAATGTCCGCATGGCAGCCTCGTCCCCCTGCGGCGTCCAAACCTTCAATCGGCGGGCACCGGCGATACTGGTCGCCCGCTTCTTGCCCATAGCATAGGCCATTCCAACTTCGGCAATGCCAAAGCAAACAAAGCCCGCTTTCTCAAGGCCGCGCATTAATTCCAGATCCAACATTACCCGGACCTGATCGATCTCCTGAGGAGAACGGAAATGCATCGGCAGGTTGTAGACCTGAACGTCCGGGTATATCTGATTGAACACCCCTGTCGTAACAATACCCCCGTGGAGTTGTCCGACCCGCATCAATTTCAGCACGGTCTGATCATCGCCCTTGACGCCGCCTGGGTAGAATTTGAACTTCACACGTCCGTCGGTTGCGCGTTCGACCGAACGACCACCTTCGCGAAGTAACTTCATCCACGACGAGCCATCAGGCGAAATCGTGGCGATCTTAAAGTTCGTCGCCGCGTCAGCCAAGAACGTCACTGACATCGCGCATAGCGAAAAAAGGATCTTAGAAGTATTCATCAGCACTCTTAAGCAACGCAGCAGCTTGATCCTGAGCCACCAAGTTAATCAGTGTTAATGCTTCGCCGTATGGATCGGCGATCATTACTTCGGTGAGAAGCGCATCGTGTAACTGGCGATCGAAAACGAGCCGCGCGTACTTCTCAGCAAACAGAACCTTCGCCATGAGATAGCGTCCATCGCTAATTTCGATCGCCCTTTCAAAATGTCGGCGACCAACTTCCGGCCGTCCTCCCATAGCCGGTGGAAGTAACGTCTCAAAAACGCCGAGATACATGACCGCCGCTCCTTCATCATAATTGCCATCGAGTTCAACAACTTTCTCCATCAACGCTTTTACTTTGGCGAGTTCGGCGATCGCAGCCCAATCATCGCTATGCGCCTGAATCCAACCTGCCCAACTGCTGGCAAATGCGTACATGGCGGGTACGTCTTTTTGTCTGGAGCCAAGCAAGCTTGCTTCCAATTCGTGAAACGGCATTTCGCGCACGTTGCACAACCAATCAATACGGTTGCACGCTGCTCGGTACGAAAGTCCAAACGCCTTATCGGTCAACTTGCTCTGCCGGGTTTGGTCGGCCACAAATCCGGTCGCGTACGACGCGTTCAATCTCGCAGCCGCAGTCAACAGATTTGGGTTGTCCGGGTTAGAGGTTAGAAGCGCATCAAGCACTATTAGGAAAGCGGGAACACCCTCTCTTACCGTGGCGAGATCGTCGTTATTGAGTATCGCACGTGAAAGGTCTTCGGCAAGCGTGTCTGTGACCGAAGAAACAATGCTCGCGCATCCGCTCAATACCAACGACACAAGCAAAAACGCTATTCGTTTCATGAGCCCCCATTAACAGCGATAACTTAAGAGTTGTCCACTCCCGCTCGCTTACGTCCATCCATATCCTCTGCATAAGCATCCGACTAAAGCGCTCGACGGTCGGTGTACGCACCCAATAAATCTGTAAAGAGCGTTTCGGGCACGCTACAATTTCGAGTTTGCTGTCAAAGTATCCGAATGCCGTTCTTTAACGCCCGATCCGGCGAGATTTACTTCCAACAACGTGGCGCCCGGGCGAACCCACCGGTCTTGCTAATCCATGGCGTCGGTTGTCAGCTCGTCGAATGGCCGGACGCGCTGATCGATTCATTGGTCGATGCGGGTTATCGCGTTATCGTATTTGACCATCGAGACGTAGGGCTCTCCCACGAGGTCAACGCCGATGTCCCGAGCATCGAAGACCTATTCTCAGCATTGTCCAATCCCTTATCTATGCGACCACCCTATACGCTCGAAGACATGGCGGACGACGTGATCGACCTGCTCGATCATCTTGGACAATCCGGCGCTCACATCATCGGCTGTTCTATGGGTGGAATGATCGCCCAATGGTGTGCGATCGAGCATCCCGAACGGGTGTTTACGCTCACATCATTGATGGCGACAACGAGCAATCCGAGCCTGCCAAGACCTTCCGACAACGTCATTGGAGCAATGGCTACGTCGCTGCACGTAGGTACCGGCAACGACGCGGTTGCGTCGTCTATTCACGCTGCTAACACCAACGCGGGACCTTACTATCCGTCTTCCGAATACGGAGTTGCCCGTTTCACCGAAAGCGCACACGCTCGGGCCCATCGACCTTCGGGGTCGGCGAGACAAATGGCCGCGATCCTAACGGCCCCCGATCGATCCGAATTGTTAACCGAGTTACCGATGCCAGTACTAGCCGTTCACGGTGAGGAAGATCCCTTAATCGATCCGTCCGCGAGTGAGGACATCATTAACTGCGTCCGTAACGGACACCTAGAAATCATCCCAAAGCTCGGCCACGACCTTTCTGAACCAGTCATCCCCGAACTCGTCGGAATGATTGTCGAACACATGGCATCCATCGAGGTACTCCGATGACGAGTGACCTCGTACTTTGCGCTCGTGACGGTTCCATCGCCGAAGTCACCCTTAATCGGCCCGAGGTCATGAACGCTCTTTCCTTTGATCTTCGCGCCGAACTGACCGCCACCTTCCGCAACCTGGCCAACGACCGTTCCTGCGAAATCGTCATTCTGACTGGGGCTGGGAAGGCCTTTACAGCGGGTCTCGATCTTAAAGAATTGGGTGGCGAAACGAGCTCGGGTAACAAAACGACGGATACATCCGTGATCGATCTTAGCGGTGCCGTGGACTTGCTGAAAGTACCCCTCATCGGCGCTATCAATGGATTTGCAATCACTGGCGGCTTCGAGCTCGCCTTGATGTGCGATATTCTCATTGCCTCCACCAAGGCCCGCTTCGCCGATACGCACGCCAGAGTCGGCGTCGTTCCCGGGTGGGGACTGTCTCAACGGTTACCGAGACTGGTGGGCATTAACCGGGCCAAAGAGCTTTCCCTCTCCGGCAATTTTCTCGACGCGCAAACAGCGTACAACTGGGGTCTCGTCAATCGGGTTGTCGATCCTGACGACCTCCTCCCGAGCGCGCGTGCGCTCGCCCAGGATATTCTGAGTACCGACCGCCCTACGCGCGAAGCGATGCTCCACATTATGGACAAAGGCTGGAACACGACGCTCGCCGAGGGACTCGACGTCGAAGGAGTCGCAAACAAATCCCATTCCGCGAACCACGTAAAATCAGAGAACATCGCAGCACGACGCCACGAAATTCTGCGCCGAGGTCGATCGCAGGCCTGAAGTTCCGGTTTAAGCGGGCACGACGTGCTAAAAAAGCCACGTCTCTTCATTTTGCACAGGTTCGTCCTTAACGGTATCCAATATTCCTTTGACGCATCGGATAAACCACCAGAAGGCTGGAAAAAGTAACAAGTAAATGCCTCCCGGAAGCAGCCGGACTAAAAGCGTCGACAAACCCAAATACAAAAGACCGATCCAAAAAGTTCTAATCTGGAAACGACAGTGCGATGCGACGAAGGCGTTTCCTCGATTCCGTTGGGTGTACGCAAGAGCGAGGCCAACAATGGCGGGGACCACCGCCAAGTAAAGTCCGTACGTCAACTGGATTTTTACTTTCTCTTGCATTCGCTATGTCGATTATTAATCGAGGTCGTCTATTAGCTCTAGTGTCGCACCCAACGTTTTGAGTCGATCATCCAAATTCTGGCCTGCCGGTTGAACCCTCAGCGTGGAGACGCCTGCGCGTTTGTATGCCTGGAGCCTTTCTCGTATTGCCTTTTTATCACCCACTAGGTTCGATTGTAGAACCATTTCCTCCGGTACTTTTGCGATGGCCTCCTCGCGACGACCTGCCACCCACAACCCTTGCACCTCGTTTGCTGCGTCCTCCCATCCGCCCCGCTTGTACGCATCGTTATAGAAATTCGTTTTAGCGGACCCCATAGCCCCCAGCGTAAATGCCATGCCGGCTTTGAGAGAACCCATCACGCCAGCCATATCCGCTTCAAACGCCACGGTGCCTCCAGCTTGAATATCGATATCACCCAGCGAACGTCCGTGAGCTTCAGCCCCCCGCGAAATAAAGTCTAGATGGGCATTCGCATAGGACGGAGTGAACGAAGTCCCTAACCAACCATCGGCTAGTTCACCTGTCAATTCCAAAGCCCGCGGTCCTAGCGTGGCAAGGTAGATGGGTATCTCTTGGTTGCCAGGCTGTGCTAAACGCAGAGCTTTTCCTTCGCCGCCGGGAAGCGGCAAAGTATGGTATTTACCTTCGTAAGCGAGCTTTTCTCCTTGAAATGCGAGACGAATGATCTCTATCGTTTCACGCAATCGCGTCAACGGACCCTCAAACGAGCGACCTTGCAGGCCCTCAACCACTTGCGGCCCCGAAACGCCGAGACCGAGCAAAAAACGGTCGTTTGAAAGCGCAGCCATTGTCAATGCTGTCATGGCAGTCATTGACGGGGTTCTCGCACTAATTTGCATGATCCCGGTACCAAGTTTGATGCGGTCAGTTTTCGCTGCGAGGTACGCGAGCGGTGCAACAGCATCCTGCCCCCATGCCTCCGCCGACCACACCGCGTCTACGCCTAGCTTTTCAGCTTCCACGACGTAATCGACTTGACGACTAAAGTCGCGTTCTTGCCCCGACGCCGCACTGCCTACCCCGATGCTAACTCTCATTCGTACATACCCTCGTTGCTCAATACCACTATTCCAATCGCTTGGGTTCGGGACCGAATTCATTATCGAACCCGTATTTCGTCTCGAGCCAGTTGCGACAAGAATAGGATATTCTTATTAGACCGTGCACGCTGACGACATTGGGCGGATCACGGAGAAGCATGAGAGAGCACGCGGGTGTACGACAAGTTTATTCGTGAAAACGTCAGGCATGGGGCATTCAAACTCGTTCACCCGAACGGCGACGAGCGGGTGTACGGTGATGGCCCAGCGTCTGTCGTCTGGAGAATTAATGACACTCGGGTCCTGTCTAAGATCGCTCGTAATCCGCTCCTTAATCTCGGCGAAACCTATATCGAACAAGGCTGGGATGTCGAGGATGGAAAGCTTGCTCAGCTGCTTACCATCCTGCGAACGAACTTCGAGGATGAATTAGTTCGGCGAGGCTCCATGGCAGCCTACGCGGCAATTCTGCAGACGTGGAACAACCTCGGCGCGAGCTTGCGGAACGTGAGTCATCATTACGACCTTGACGAATCTCTTTTTCGCGCGTTCTTGGATCAAGACATGCACTACTCCTGTGCTTACTTTCGTACTCCAGAACAAACCCTTGAAGTCGCTCAGTCCGCGAAATGCGAGCACATTCGAAAAAAACTATGTCTCAAACCCGGGCAGAAGGTCCTTGATATCGGCTCGGGCTGGGGAGGTCTCGGGCTATACCTTGCTGAACACGAAGACGTTCAAGTCACCGGACTTACGTTGTCGAACGAGCAACTTGGGGTGGCCAAACAGCATGCCATTGAGCGCGGGTTAGACAACCAAGTCGAATTCCGTCTCGAAGACTATCGAAACCACCAGGGGGAATACGATGCCGTTGTCTCCGTCGGCATGTTCGAACACGTGGGTCTGCGGAATTTCGACCGTTATTTCAAAAAGGTTGGCAATCTCCTCTCTAAGAACGGGATCGCGATGATTCATACGATCGGTCACATGGATCGGCCCTCGGCGACCAATCCATGGATTCGCCGACACATATTCCCGGGCGGTTACATCCCGTCAATCTCTGAGATCAGTGCCGCGATTGAACGTAGTCCACTTGTCTTCGCTGATATCGAGGTATGGCGACAGCACTACGCGTTGACATTGAAGGAATGGAATCGTCGGTTTCAGGCAGTTCGGTCCCAATTTGCACGCGATAAAGGCGAACGATTTTGCCGAATCTGGGAGTTTTACCTGCTTACATGCCAAACCGCCTTCGAGGTTGAAAGCCTAGTCGTCTACCAGCTTCAGCTTAGTATGAACAATGCGTCTGTGCCTACGACAAGGGACTACCTGTACGACGGCCCCTAAAGACTCGAATCGACATCGAGTCTCTCAACAGAAGAAAGTAAACGCTTCGCATATTTAGCCGCCCCTTGGAGCCCAAGCGAATCTTCGGCAAACAATACCGTTGGAACGGATTGAAGTACTTCGGCTTGGAACCCTATATCCACAAAGCGACGGCGAAAGCTACTGTCCCCTATCATCGGCGCCACAGCTGCTACAACGGTTCCCCCCACGTATACGCCCCCATACGCGTGAGCCGTGAGCGCCAGAGAGCCGCACGCAGTGCCCAGGAATGCACAGAAAGTTTCCAGGGTTCGATGACAGACCGGATCGATAATCGATATTCCGAGTTCGCTAATCTCATTCGGCCCAAGTGATTCCGGTTTCGTTCCCCACAATGCCGCGACAGCGCGATATAGGTTGACGAGTCCAGGGCCGGATAAGAAGTGTTCCCAGGTAATCGCACGAACATCTAGTTCTTGCTCTGCCGCATCCACCAGCTCGCGTTCGTATGCGTTGACGGTTGCTACCCGGGCATGACCTCCTTCTGAGGATATTACGCCGTGACCGTTCGCGCGGGATGGAAGAATGGCCATCCCAAGACCAGTACCAGCACAAACGATCGCTCGCGTTTCGTCGGAACGAATCACGCCTGGCCCCCCTATCGTTTCCACTGCTCCAGTCGGGTCTGCATTGAGCGCGTGACCGAGTGCTACCAGATCGTTAATGACCGCCACCGGTATACCCAGCTCAGTCGAAATTTCCAGTTCGTCGAAGCTCAAATTCACATTCGTCATCGATGCTCTACCGTCGATAACGGGCCCAGCAACAGCGAAACAAATCGCGGCGAGGTCCCTGATCCCCAGGACCTCCTGTACCCGAGCGACGACGGTCGCAGCACTCGCTCCATCGAATTCGACGGTGGGAAATTCACGGAAAATTAGCGCACGACCTTGCTCATAAAGCGCGAAACGTGCCCGGGTCCCGCCTATATCAGCAACCAGCAAAGTCAAATTGGCAGTATCCGTGCGTTCTGAAGTGCCGCGAATTGGTCCCGAAACATATCTTCGGTGTCGATGCATTCGACGAAGCCGTGTTTCCGCGCCTTAATCGTTGAAAGGAGCGTGTTCTGTCCTCCGTTTAGTCCGAAGACGGCGTCCGCGAACTGCCAGGAATTTCCAACAAGCTGATCCAGCGCGTAAGGCATCAATCCGTGTCGTCGAACCAGTTCGTCCCACACGGGCGCCAGTTTAGTCATCTTTTCGGTGAGGGAAGTCGGGCGATCATCGCCGACTTCCATCCCGAAAGACTCGGCGATGGACGGCCACACGGATCGCCAAATTAATTCATCGCCGTTGGTGATGTTGTACGCCTCGTTGTCACTGCCGCACCGGGCTCCAAACCACCGCACCGCACGACCAAGCAAGCGCGCATCGGTCGCCTGAGTGACGAATGCGGCGCCACCAGGAAAACACAAAGGTTCGCCCAAGGCCTTGGATACCGCTGCAAATACGCCGATAGCCAACGTCATGTTCATCGGGCTTCCTAACGCCAAACCACAAACGATCTGGGGTCGCAGCACGGTATAGCGCCATCCACCTGCACTCGCCCGTTCTCGAACCAAATCCTCTTGCGGCCAATAGAAATTGGGCCCCGAAGGTCGATCGTGCCATTCCTTCCCTGGGTTCAACATCGGCCCCAGGTGGGCACCATATGCCTTTGTTCCTTGTAATAACGTCAGATGTTCTGACGGTTCGAGTGCGTCAAGCAAATTTCGAAGCATCCCCAGGTTGGTTTCGATTTGTTCTGCGTCACGCCAACCGGCAACCAAATCCTCTTTCTCGTGTAAAGCGGCATACACGACATGCGTATACGCACCCAAGAATCCAAGCGTCTCGAACGTCTGGATCCTGTCAGTTAGATCCACTGACACGTGCGTCGCATCGGTGGGAAAATCTAAAGGGCGGCGCGACAATGCGGTGACAGACCATTCCGCGTCCCCCTCGTATGCCCCAAGGACGCCCTGACCTACCAACCCACGCGCACCGACTACTAAAAGTCTCTGTTGCGGCACTACGTTACTCAACTTAGCTCAGCGTGTGCGCATTGTGCCGTTTTGCTTGCCACTCGACCATTGCGTATCGTATCCCCGATGCGCGTCTTTTTGCTTTTGTCGGCTCTTTGGTGTTGCGTCAACGGCCTCGCAGAATTCATTCGTATTGGGAACACGGGTGAACCTGCGACCCTCGACCCACATCGATACAACTTGAGGCTTGAGGAGACCATCCTCAATGACCTATACCTCGGACTAACGACTATGAACGCGGCTGGCCACATCGTTCCAGGCGCGGCAATTTCGTGGGACGTTTCTCGCGACGGTTTGACTTGGACGTTCGAATTGCGGCCCAACGCGCGATGGAGCGACGGAGAACCCGTCACCGCCGAAGACTTCGTCTTTTCGTACCAGCGTCTGTTAAACCCCGAGACTGCCTCAAGTCTCGCTTTTTTTATGTACCCGATCAAAAACGCTGAAGCCATTAACTCGGGCAACGCGCCGCTCAACTCGTTGGGCGTTACGGCTCTGACCACGCATCGCCTTGCAATCGAGTTAGAAAAACCTTTTCCTTTTTTTGCTGAGCGTTTGCTCTACCCGACAGCTTATCCCGTACCGCCTCACGCGATCGAAGCACACGGTGACGCCTGGGTAAAACCCGGAAACATGGTCACCAACGGCGCGTTTATCCTTAAGGATTGGCGTCCGCAAGGATTCGTCGAACTGGCTAAGAATCAACATTTTTATGACGCATTTAACGTAGCCCTCCCTGGGGTTCGTTATATCCCCGTTCAAAACGCCACGACGGCACTTAACCGTTATCGGGCCGGCGAACTCGACGTAATCCTTGAATTCCCCGCGGGCGAACTTCGTTGGTTGCGACAACATATGGCCGACCAGGTCCGCGTATCTCCGCTGCTTTCCGTGATGTACCTGGTGTTTAACGTATCGGAACCTCCGTTCGATGACGCGCGCGTTCGTAAGGCGCTCGCGCTCGCGATTGACCGACGCATTCTCACCGAAAAGGTCTTGAAAAGCGGCGAGCTGATTAGCTACGGACTCGTGCCCTCAATGGTGACGAATTATCCAACCGCAACGACGCAACTTCCCGACATGGCGCTCGCTCGCGACCTGCTTCGCGCCGCCGGTTTCACTCAAGACAATCCGCTGAAGCTGACCCTTCGTTACTTTACCGGAGACGAGAACAAACGAATCCAAATCGCAATCGCGTCGATGTGGCGATCGGTGGGGGTCCAAACAAGCTTGCATCACGCGGAGCTCAACGTGCACTTCGCCGATCTTCGGCAAGGCAACTTCCAGGTTGCCCATGCGGGTTGGTTTGGTGAAAACAATCCGGAGCACTACCTTGAATTGCTCATGTCCGACATAGGGGACGTGAACTATGGGCGTTATATGTCTCCTAGGTACGATCGTCTCATGCGCCAAGCCAAACGCACCGCTGATCTCGAAACGAGGATAACGTTACTCAAGGGTGCCGAAATTGAAGGTTTACGGGATTTCGGTGTCATTCCTCTGTACTCGGTCATGATACGTAGCCTAGTCCATCCCCAAATCCTCGGCTGGCACACTAACCCCCGGAATGTTCACGGGGCTCGCTACCTTCGTCGGAAATAACGTTCCGTGACCCGATTCATCTTTCGCCGACTCGCCTTTGCCCTAGTCACCTTGTGGCTGGTGGTCAGTGCGGCGTTTTTCCTGATCCGTGCAGCGCCCGGCGGCCCATTTGACGGTGAACGACGCCTACCTCCCGCCATCGAAAAAAACTTGTTGGCTTCCTACCACTTGGACCAACCACTCCCGGTTCAATATTGGCGCTACATACGCATGGTCGGTGGTGGCGATTTAGGTCCATCCTTTAAACAAAAAGACTTCACGGTCAACGAGCTCATAAGGGCAGGATTACCCATCAGTCTTGGGGTTGGAATTTCTGCGTTTCTACTCGCACTCTTGTTCGGCACATTGCTCGGGACTCTCGCGGCGCTCAGTCACAACACCTTTCGAGACCGATTTCTCTCCGGACTCGCCACCTTGGGTCTTGCTTTCCCGCCGCTGATCATTGCCCCCGTTCTAGTCCTCGTTTTCGCTGTTGGTTTGGCCTGGTTACCTGCCGGCGGGCACACCAGTCCACGGCACTACGTATTACCAACTATCGCGTTGTCGCTCCCTTACATTGCGGCGTTTGCCCGGTTATCGCGTGTCGGTTGCCTTGAAGCCCTACGACTTCCACACGTAACAACAGCACGATCAAAAGGTTTGTCTAACCGCCGGCTCGTTTTTCAACATGTGTTGCCGAGCGCCTTCGTGCCGGTGCTTTCCTACAGCGGACCTGCAGCAGCAGCGTTGTTGGCCGGCTCAATGGTCGTCGAAGAAGTCTTTTCGTTACCCGGCCTCGGACGTTATTTCGTTCAGGGTGCGATCAACCGTGACTACACGCTCGTGATGGGTACGGTATTGGTGTATGCCGCTTTAATCCTCGCGCTAAACCTTTTGGTCGATGTTCTCTACGGACGACTCGATCCCAGAGTCCGCAGCGAAATGGTGGTGTCGAATGATTGACTTGCGTTGGTCATTGATGCGTCGAGGTTATCGAACATCCATTGTGTGCATATTTCTGCTTGCGATCGCTTTGTTCCTCGGGCCCTGGTTAAGTCCATGGGGAGAAGAGCATATCGATTGGAATTCCATCGACACCCCCCCTTCGCTCAATCACTGGTTCGGAACCGATGGTTCAGGCCGCGATCTTCTTGTCCGGACGATGGCCGGTGGGCGAGTTAGTTTGACAATTGCCCTTTTAGCCACCCTCGTGAGCTTCGCCATTGGATTGCCCTGGGGCGCAATTGCTGGCTATGCAGGTGGGCGCGTAGACCAAGTTATGATGCGGATCGTTGACGGTCTTTACGGCCTGCCCTTTATGTTCTTGGTGATCCTTTTGGTCGTTTTCTTCGGTCGTAATCCATACCTACTTTTCATCGCGATCGGTGCGGTGTCTTGGTTAGACCTTGCACGAATCGTCCGGGGACAGACGCTCGTCGTAAAAAACGCCATGTACATCGAAGCTGCAAAGGCATTAGGTGTGCCTGACCCGTGGATCGTGACAAGACACGTCGTCCCCAACGTGATGGGCCCCGCATTAGTTTATGCAACGCTTACAATCCCTGGGGTCATCATTGCAGAAAGCTTCATTAGCTTTCTAGGGCTCGGCATTCAAGAACCGCAGACGAGCTGGGGCGTGCTTATCGCCGACGGTGCGACTCGATTGCACGCTCCATGGCAACTCATTTTCCCCGCTACGTTTTTGGCTGTAACGCTATTGGTTTTGAATGTCGCAGGGGATCAACTGCGCGATGCGATGGACCCTCAAGAAAAAGGAGTTCGGCTATGACCGTTAGTGCTGGCATTGGTATTGCAAACTTTAATTTTGATGACACCAAGGGTTTTTGGAAGTGGATCGACCTTTGCGATTCTGGCGGTATTGATTCGATCTGGCAGTCGGATCGAATTATCAGTACCGACGCCAACCTCGAATGCATGAGCGTTATGGCCGCGTTGGCAGGCAGGACCAAACGAATCAAGTTCGGAATGAATGTCGCGAGTCTGGGTCTTCGCGATCCGGTGCTCACCGCAAAACAATGCGCAACGATCGACGTTCTTTCAGACGGCAGATTGTTGCCCGCTTTCGGAATCGGTAGTAGCCGGTCACGGGATTACGTTGCAACAGGCACCCCCACCGCGGGCCGTGGGAAAAGGATGGACGAAGGCTTGGTGATCCTTTCACGGCTCTGGTCCGAGGAAAGCGTGACGTTCGCTGGCGAATGTTACCAACTGGACGGAGCTTCGATCTCTCCAAGACCCGTCCAGAAACCACTACCATTATGGGTGGGTGGCTCCTCGCTCAAAGCCATCGAACGCACGGCACGATGGGGAACGGGTTGGCAAGCCGGCATCGAATCGGCCGATCAAGTAGCCCCCGTCATCAAATCGATCAAGGGAAAGGCCATCGACATGGGGCGCTCGATTGATGAGGATCATTTTGGCGCCGGCTTTGGATTTCGGTTTGGTTCATCTGAGGAGCCGATCATTGCGCGCTACAACAAAGTTCTCTCCGCACGAATGGGCCAGGATCCGTCCAAGTTCACGGCTGTCGGCGGCGCCCCGGAAATCATGGCACTGCTCGATGAATTTCGGCAAGCGGGAGTCCACAAATTTGTATTGCGTCCCATCGCATCAGGGACCGACGACATGCTGGACCAAACTCGGCTGCTGGTGGAGAAAGTTCTGCCCAGCGTCGCCGCGCTCAATTAATACCGTCACACCTTTTGAGGCGCTTCGGTCGACTGCAGCATACGCTGTGCTTGTGCAACGTAGCCCCTATTCCACGTCGGACTAATCGTTAACTCGTTAATGCACACGTGTTCCGGGAGTTCGGCGATAAAGGCCACCACGGCCCCGCAATCATCGGACTGGACCATTTGCGCCCTATCTTCGTCGCTCACGGGTATCGGCCGGTTATCGAGAATCGGCGTCGCGACCTCACCCGGACAAATCGCGCAAGCACGCACGCCGTAAAGCCCTGCCTCCATGTTCAAACTTTCGTTCATCGCGTTCATCGCGTGTTTAGCCGCCGTGTATGCGGGTCCCGTGACAATGCTGACCTGACGACCGGCCCAAGAAGAAATATTGACGATTAGCCCACCGCCATTATCAATCATGCTTGGCAAGACGGCCTTGGCACAGTAAAACGCACCATCCAAGTCGATGCGGATGACATCGTCCCAATCATCCAGTGAAACGTTGTGCCAATTACGTTTCTTGACGTTGATCCCCGCGCTAAGGACGAGCGTATCAATAGGCCCGTGTTGAGCCAAAACCCGAGAAGCAACGTCGTTCACGGCATCGCGATCCGCCACGTCTAATGGCTCAACAACAACGTTGCCTTCAATTCCTTCCGCCACAGCTTCAAGCATTTCACGCCGCCGTCCCGACAACACCACCCGCATCCCGAGCCGCGCCAGCGCCTTAGCTGATCCCTCGCCTATCCCAGTACCGGCACCGGTAATCCACGCGAGTTTGTCCTTGAGGTTTCTCACTCACATTCCTTCTTAGAAAAACGCCGCACGTTAGCATAGGATCTGGACATGGACCCAAAGAACTTCATCGAGACAGCACTCGACAACATCCGCCGCGACGGGTTTACAGTCATTAAAGACGCCTTGGCGCCAGAAGTACGATCTGCAATTCGCCTCGGACTCGATCCGTGGCTTCAAGGCACTCGGATGGGGCGAAACGATTTTGAGGGGATTCGATCCGAGCGCGTCTACGCACTGCTCGCAAAAGTGCCCGAAATCGCCGCCATGGTCGAGCACCGAGAAACTCTGGCGATCGTCGATGCACTACTCCCAAAGAACCATCTTCTTTCGGCGGCTCTCGCCATCAATTTACATCCAGGCGAAACCCCCCAACGATTTCATATTGACGACGGCGGAAACGCGCTCCCTATTCCTCAACCGCGTGCCATGCTAGGGGTCAGTACGATGTGGGCGTTGGATGATTTCACCTCCGAAAACGGGGCGACCGAAGTCATCCCTGGGAGTCACCACTGGTCGGAAGATCGCAAACCTCAAGAACGCGGGAGCACGGCGATTAATATGCCAGCGGGCGCGGTCCTAATTTTCGCCGGTAATCTGTTCCACCGCGGGGGCGCTAACCGATCCGCTCAACATCGACTTGGTATCACGATCCAATATTGCGATCCGAACATGAGACAGCTCGAAAACATGTCGCTCGCGGTCCCTCTGGCAACAGCAGCTTTATTTAGCCCCAGAATCCAAGCGTTATTGGGTTATAGCGTCATCGATCCCGGATTTAAGGGTTCCGTTAACGGGCGGCATCCAAAGGCCCTGTTCGACCCCAACTACAAAGGCCGTAAATACCGCGACGAGCTACCGGCTAGTTAGCCCGACCAACCATTCGGGTTTCTGTTCACACCATGCTTGCTAGAAAGTCCAAAGTGCGGTCAAAAGCGCCCTCCTCCACTCCCATGATTGCAGCGTTGAAATCCGTGACGCCAGCGTTCCGGTACCGGTCAATCTCACCACGGAGCGCGTTCTCATCACCCACGATAGCGATGTCGGCGGGGCCGTCGACACCTTCCCTGTCGAGCATCGCTCGATAAGATGGCAACTGCCCGTACATCGCCAATCCGCCTGCAATACGCTGTCGCGCCTCTTCAACCTTACGCGTGAGAATGACGGGTACACCCCCCACCACGCGCGGCGAAGGACGTCCAGCTTCGTCAGCTGCTCGGCTGATCCGGGCAACGATGTGATCTTCCATGGTTTTAGGACCAACCATCCAGGTATTGGTCCCGTCAGTATGTTCGCCAGCGATCTTGAGCATCAACGGTCCTAACGCAGCAACCACCGTCGGCACCGGGTCTGCCCCGGGGATCGATAATTGTAATCCACCCACATTGTATTGCTCACCTTGATGGGTGACGGACTCCCCCGACAACAGCGGCATAAGCACCTCGAGGTATTCGCGCATATGAGCGGCAGGACGATCGTAGGAGAACCCGAGCATGTTCTCTATAACGATTTTGTGCGAAAGACCAATACCTAACGTGAAACGATTCCCCGTCGCCGCTGCAGCCGTCATCGCCTGTTGCGCAAGCGCCGTTGGGTGGCGGGGATACGTTGGCGTAACCGCCGTTCCCAGACCGATCCGCTGCGTTTCTCGGCCCACAATCGATAGTGTCGATATTGCGTCGAAACCAAAAATATTGGCCATCCAAACGTTATGTAATCCCTTCGCTTCAACGTTCTGTGCGAAGTTCACCACGCCGTCAATGGTATTAGCGGCCCCGTCCGCACCGATCATGACACCAATTTGCATATCGCCCCCTGGATTGTGTGAACCGTCATCCTGTCGTGTGATTCAGGCTGATTCAAGACTTTTCAACAACCATATCTCGACTAACACTGGGGCATCCCTCGTATATGCGCGTGGGTCTAGCATCAACAAAGCGAAAAAGAAGATAATCCCGCGCTTTCTTAACTAGGGTAATTACGTTGGCAGACGAAACCATCGCGATCCTCGGAGGTACCGGTGATCTCGGGACCGGCCTTGCTATTCGTTGGTCGAAAGCAGGTTACAAAATTATTATCGGCTCACGCACCTTGACGAAGGCGCAGGCTGCTGTTGCCGACCTTGAAAAGATCAGCCCTACGACACCCGCCGCCGCCATGGAGAATGCGGATGCAGCGGCCGAGGGTGATATCGTCGTTCTCACGGTACCAGCGGAACATCAGATATCGACTCTGGAAACGGTTAAGTCTGGCCTTCTTGGCAAAATATTGATCGATGTGACCGTACCCTTGGTACCGCCCAAAGTGGGTACGGTACAACTCCCACCAGAAGGCAGCGCAGGTAAACGTGCACAAGACTTCCTCGGTGACGATGTCCAAGTCGTGACCGCTTTCCAAAACGTGGCAGCGCACTTGCTGAAAGAGGACGTCACGATCGAATGCGATGTTCTTGTGGCCGGGAATAAACGTTCGGCTCGAGACAAAGTGATTCAACTCGCGCAACAAGCGGGGATGACGGGATGGCACGCCGGTCCCATCGAAAACTCCGCCGCGGCAGAGGCCTTGACCAGCGTCCTGATCCAAATCAATCGGCGTCACGACATTGCGCATTCCGGTCTTCAAATCGTCGGGCAATCGGAGCACTAAATTCATGGAAATGCGCGTGCTACCGGTCAAAGGGCTCCCTATGATCCAAGAGGGCGACGACCTGGCACACCTGATAACAAACCAACTTCGAGACAATCAACAGCCTCTTGAACACGGCGACGTGGTCGTCATCGCTCAAAAGATCGTTTCTAAGGCGGAAGGTCGCCTGGTATCGCTCGCGTCCGTCACACCCTCGGATGAGGCCATTAGTCTCGCCACTGAAACCGAGAAGGACCCACGCCTCGTGGAAGTTATCCTGCGCGAATCGGAAGCCGTCGTCCGGCGCAAACCCGGCGTAATGATCATGCGGCATCGACTCGGACATGTCGGAGCTCACGCGGGCGTCGATCAATCCAACATTGACCACGCTGACGGTGACGCAGCCTTACTCTTGCCCCTCAACCCTGACGCTAGCGCCAAGAGCCTTCGCGATGCGATTCGCTATCGCTTAGGTAAAGAGATCGGTGTCCTTATCTCAGATTCTGGCAATCGACCTTGGCGCCTAGGGACGACTGGCATTGCGATTGGCGCGTCAGGGTTTACCGTGCTCGACGATCATCGCGGTGGAACCGACCTATACGGTCGCGAATTAAAAGTAACGCTCATTAACCGAGCAGACAGCATTGCAACTGCTGCGACATTAATCATGGGTGAGACAACGGAGCAAATTCCTGTAGCCATCGTTCGCGGATTTGATTACGAACCCAGTGACCAAACCGCTGCGATGATCAACCGGCCCATCGAAGAGGACCTATTTCTTTGAAATATCTGGCGTTCACTGGCGGCGTCGGTGGTGCCAAGTTAGCTCTCGGTTTATCTCATGTAGTTGGAGCCGATGAACTGGCTTTTGTGGTCAATACCGGCGACGATTTCAACCATCTCGGGTTCCATATTTCACCGGACGTCGATACGTTGACCTATACGCTCGCCGGGAAATCCAACCAGGACACTGGCTGGGGCACTCAAAACGAAAGTTGGCACTTTATGGATGCTCTCAAGGATCTTGACGAGCCGACTTGGTTTCGCCTCGGTGATCGCGATCTGGCACTGCACGTTTATCGGCGTGAACGACTCGCGGCAGGCTTAACTCTTACAGAAACCACGCGCGAAATCGCCACCAAGCTCGGAATACGTCACGAAATCCTACCAATGAGCGATGACCCAGTGCAGACCTTCGTCAATACATCCAACGGCACCCTCCTGTTTCAGCATTACTTCGTCCGCGATCGCTGCAAACCCAGCGTTTCTGGGTTTGAATTCCGAGGTGTTGCCAATGCACGAGTAAATCCCGCCATTAAATTCAGCGAGTTCGACGGCGTCATTATCTGTCCTTCTAACCCGTTTGTATCCGTCGACCCTATCCTCGCGATCCCCGGAATGAAAAATGCGATACAACAATCGGAAATACCCGTGGTTGCCGTATCGCCTATCGTGGGAGGTAGAGCCATCAAGGGTCCAACAGCCAAAATGATGAAAGAACTCAATGTTCCGAGTACCGCCGTTGAGGTGGCCAAGCACTATCACGACATCATCACCGGTTTCGTGCTTGACGAAGCCGACCGCGGCGCAAAAAGTAGCGTCCAGGATCTTGGGTTGTCGACGGACGTACGGCCCACGGTCATGGTAACTTTGGATGACCGCGTGGCACTCGCCCACGCGGTCGTGGAATTCATCGAAAAGATTTCCTGACGAAAATGTGGGCTGTAGTGCCATTCAAAGGTTCGGCTGGAGCGAAAGGCCGCTTAGCCAGCCATCTTTCGGCCGACGAGCGGCATGAGCTTGTGATTAACATGCTCAACGATGTCCTTGATGCCCTCACAAATTCCCAGCTTCTAAAAGGCGTCGTGGTCGTATCCCGAGCGTCCGAGGCCGGCGAATTTGCACGTCGACACAAGGTGGAACTTTACGCCGATCGGGCTGACGATCTTTCCGGTGCTGTCGTCGAAGCCGGCCACCACGTCGTCAACACTTACGGCGCGACTGGCACCTTCTTCGTTCCCGGTGATGTACCGCTCATCACTAGCGAAGAAATCGACACCGCGATTAAGAAGCATCGCGACGTCACCATAATTCCCGATCGAAACGACGTCGGAACCAACGGCTTACTATCAAGCCCTCCGAACGCGTTTCGGTACTTGTTTGACGGGAAAAGCTTCAAGCCGCATCGACGCGAAGCCACCCAAGCCGGGTATCAACCACAAATTCTCCGTTTACCCGGATTTAGTTTGGATATCGATACGATCGACGAACTTATTGAACTCGCTCGGAAAAACCGCGATATCGCCAGCCTACGTTTCTTAAAGAAAAGTGGTATAGCATCTCGGCTATTCGCTAACGATAATAGATCCTCCGCCCACGATCGCGGAAATGAGTAATGGTGTAGTGGTCCAACCTATATTAGACAAGGCGCTGGCTGGGGCAACCCCAAGCAAGAACGAAGCGTTAGCCTTCGCCGATTTTACCGATACAAGGGCTCTTGCTCGCGTTGCCTCAGACCTCCGCGATCAAGGCTTTCGCAACGTTGTCACGTATTCGAAAAAGGTGTTTATCCCCCTGACTCACCTTTGCCGTGATGTGTGCCACTACTGCACCTTCGCACAGACGCCAAAAAACCTGGATCACCCATTCATGGAGATTCCACAGGTTCTGGATGTCGCCAGGCAGGGCGCGAATCTCGGGTGCAAAGAAGCCCTGTTCACCCTCGGCGAAAAACCCGAGTTACGCTACCGCGTCGCACGAGAATGGCTCGCCGAAAACGGTTATCAATCAACACTCGATTACTTAGCCCATGCGGCCCGCGCCGTCTATGAAGAAACGGGATTACTACCCCACCTTAATCCGGGCAACATGACTCCCAACGAGATTCAAACATTACGGCCAGTGTCTCCGTCAATGGGGATCATGCTTGAGTCCGCATCGGAACGCCTGACCGAAAAAGGCATGCCGCACTACGGTTCACCCGACAAGATACCGGCGGTGCGGCTGCAAACCCTTCGAGACGCCGGCGCAGCACGCGTGCCTTTCACCACCGGAATTCTTATTGGCATCGGTGAGACTCGTCGAGAACGCATTGAATCGCTTCTGGCGATACGGGACATTCATCAGGAATTTGGTCACGTTCAAGAAATTATCGTGCAAAATTTCCGCGCGAAACCAGGCACGAAGATGCGCTTAGCGCCCGAACCTGATCTCGACGACCTACTGTGGACCATTGCCGTGACCCGCATACTCTTTGGAGCCTCAATGAGTATCCAAGCGCCCCCAAACCTAAGTCCGGGTGTCTTACCGCAAATCGTCGATGCCGGTATCAACGATTGGGGGGGCGTTTCACCCGTCACTCCAGATTTTGTTAATCCGGAAGCGCCGTGGCCTCACCTCGACGAGCTATCGCGAGAGACTGCACTGGCCGGCAAATACCTGCATGAGCGTCTCACTATCTACCCGAATTACGCGATTGATGCTGCAACGTGGGTCGACAGTTCGATGGCAGCAACCGTCCTCGACCGCATCGACGGTGAGGGATTTCCGCGGATCGACCCCTGGTGTCCAGGCGACACCTTGCCTCCACCCGCCGAGGTCCTCACACGCATTACCCAAGAACCATCTATCGTGTCCACCGACATCGCCGCCATTTTGAATGGAATTGGTAACGGAATTGACCTTGACGAGCGAGACATCGTCCGCCTTATTCAAGCCCGGGGCGACGACTTCAATGCTGTGGTTCAGTCGGCAAACCATTTACGAGACGAAATCAACGGAAATACCGTTTCCTTCGTCGTCAATCGCAACATCAATTACACCAACATCTGTTATTTCAAGTGCCAGTTCTGTGCTTTTTCCAAAGGGAAGTTATCGGAAAACCTACGGGGGCGACCCTACGATTTGAGCGGCGAAGAAATTCAGCGTCGGGTGGTCGAAGCCTGGGACCGCGGCGGGACCGAAGTCTGTATGCAAGGGGGCATCCATCCTGAATACACCGGGCAGACCTACATCGATATCGTCAAAACGGTCAAAGAAGCAGTTCCCGAAATGCATCTACATGCTTTTTCACCGCTCGAAGTATGGCAAGGGGCGGCTACATCCAATCATTCCCTTGAAGGTTATTTAACCGAACTGAAACAGGCCGGCCTAAGCACGCTCCCTGGAACGGCCGCCGAAATTCTTGATGACGAAGTACGCTCGGTGATCTGTCCCGACAAGATCAATACTGCGCAATGGCTCGAAGTCATGGAAACCGCCCACCGCGTCGGATTTAAGTCCACGGCAACGATTATGTATGGTCACGTCGACGAACCGATTCACTGGGCAAGACACCTTATCCGTGTCCGGGATCTACAGAAGAAAACAGGCGGATTTACTGAATTTGTACCGCTCCCGTTCGTTCACATGGAAGCACCGATGTATCTGAAAGGAAAAGCGCGGCGTGGACCGACATTCCGGGAAACGATTCTGGTACATGCCGTTGCTCGACTCGCACTACACCCTCACATCACCAACATTCAAGCGAGTTGGGTAAAAATGGGGCACGAGGGGGTCGGCGCTGCGCTCAATGCCGGTTGTAACGATCTTGGGGGAACATTGATGAACGAGAGCATTTCACGCGCGGCAGGGACACAACATGGACAGGAGACCTCGCCCGAGAAAATGCAGCACATGATCGAGTCGGCCGGACGGACAGCTCGGCAACGCACAACGCTCTACGATGACGCTCGTGATGCCGACGTCGCGCGCGGTTCAACCGCAGGAATCTTGACGGACATCATCAATACTCCCGCCAAAAAGTATGAGAGAAAACGTAGTCATGAGTTGGTGCGTAACGATTCCGTCCGCGTGATCCCACTGGACTAGATCTAGCGCCACGAGATTACCTGCTCAGTGCATTCCGCTACATGCCTTGAGTCTGTTCCGCTTGCTGATGTTGAAAGATGGATTTATGGCCCGTCCGGCTCCAATCCGGCGGCATGAGAACAGGCCGAGGATCGAAACGCGCCCAACGAGACCGAACGCCTCTTACGACCTCATCACCGTGTTGACCTCGTGCAACGAGGTCGGTAATCGGTAAAGCGTCGCCCGCGGAGTACGCACAGAGAAGCAACGGCCTTGGACAATCACTCCAATTCGGGGGCGACCCGTGGATTGAGCGACAGTTATGCACGGTGATAGTTCCAGACGGCCCGGCAATGTAACGCGCCGTCTCGGCCCCGATGTTCGGGACATCCTCGCTCCGGATGTGCCCCGTCCACTCGTCATCGTGATCGTATAAATCGTAGAGGGGCCCTTGGTGGCTACCTGGAATGACACCCATTGGAGCCATATCGGTAGCAACATCGTCTAAATACACACCGATGGTCAGGACGTCATAGTTCGTGTGTGGCCAAAACTGAATATCTTGGTGCCATTTAACTTCTTCACCGCCGCCAGACCACTTGTAGTTGAGTTTGGAGTGGTGGAACTTGATGTCCGGCCCCAGCAGGTCTTCGGCAATATCCACAAAGGGCCCCGTCGAGGCAAATTCCCAAAAAAGTTCATCTGCATCCACTGGTGAATTTAATCGCCGTATTCTTGGTTGTTCGGCCGTGTGATCTGGCTCGAGATCGAATCTTTTGTCTGTGTCATTTACGTGGCGACTCTCGTCAACGTAATGTTGTGAACACGATTGGATACGATCAAGCCACGTTCCAGACACAACAGACGGCGTTCCAACGTAGCCGTGCTCGAAGTATCGCTCGCGATCGCCTCGCGAAAGTATCTTCGCGGGTCGCGCAAGAATCTCTTCAGGTGTCATGGGCTCTCCTAACCGCTCTCAAAAACAAAATCGCTCTTCTCCTAACGGAAGTATGCCACTCCAAATGAAATTGAACAGGTTGACCTCGTACCCCGATAGCATTCACAACGAACAATCCAAACCGCCGACGTCGAACCGCGGTTATACTTTCGAATGTTCCTCTAGCAGCGTATCGACATGGGTTCAAATGTAGGTTTATTCGCGGTAGAAGCTGCGATATTCCAAAAATATGCTGTCTCGCGCACGCTCCTTCAATCGTGTGAGCTATTCGACAAAATTTTTCTGTATTTGTTCGCGGCAACACTTAGGTTGAGGACGGTAGCTGTATAGAAATTCTTAAACCAAGGATTCACTTTGTTTGTAGTTGACTGCGACTCTCACGTAATGGAGCCAGCGGATCTCTGGCAGCGGTATTTGGAAACTCGGTATCAAGATCGCGCAATCCGGATCGAGGGTGATCAAAACGGCGAGCGCTTGATCATTGCTGAGCAAGTTGTGCTTCCAGGAGGGCTCGCCGGCTTAGGCGGCGCGAATTTGCGACGCCGCGACATATTCGCTGGCCGTTTTAGCTATGCGGACGGCTGCCCATCAGCGAGTTACGATACGCACGCGAGGCTCACCATGCTGGACGAGTGGAGCGTCGACGCGTGCGTCGTGTTCCCGACTATCGGCATCTTGCCGATCCCGACCGACGACCTTGACCTGATCAACGCCTACTTCCGCGCGTACAACACATGGCAGCACGAATTTAGCCAGGACGGCCGTGGAAGGATTGTTCCTATTGCGGTTGTAAATTGGCGCGACGTCGAGAGTGCAGCGCTGGAGCTCGCCCGGTGCCTAAAACTCGGGTTCAAGGGGATTTTTGTCCCGCCCGAAGTCGTGGACGGTGAACGTCCCGGCAGCCCACATTTCGATCGCCTTTGGGGTCAATTGGCCGAAGCCGACCTTCCAGGTTGCCTGCACGTGATCGTTCGATTTAGCGGTGCTGCGGTCCCATTTTCCGGTTGGCACGGCGCGCAACCTAGGCTCGGTCCGACCTTTGGCTTTGGACTGGGTGCCCCTGGGCAAATGATTCCTGCCTTGTCATCAATCATTCTCGATGGGCTCTTCGATCGATTTCCACAGCTCAAGGTCGTGAGCGTTGAGGCCGGTTGCGGATGGGCCGCGTACCTTATGGATCGCCTCAACGAGAAAGATGAGCTGCTTAACGAGTTGTCACCAAAATCTCTGGCACTCACTCCGGGCGAATACGTGCAACGAAACTGTTACTTTGTTGCGGAACCCCAGGAACGGACCATAGGCGCCATGATGGATCTGGTCGGTAACGACAACATCGTTTGGGGGTCCGATTACCCGCACATCGACTCAAGTCTCAATGCGCCCGAGCAGATACGCAAATCAGTCGCGGCGTTGGATCGACGGCAAAAGCAGGCCGTTATGGGTGGCAATGCAGCTCAATTGTTCCAACTCGCCGTTTAGTTTCCCGATCGCGCCGTCAACCTAAGCCCCACTCGCCAGTCTCTCGTAGTCGGACCATAAATTCCGGTGTGTATGCACCTTCAGGATCCTCGCGCACCAGTTCGTCAAGTCTGTGAGCATCGTTACCGACAAGAATCCGCCAACGCTCTTCGCGGACACCATCCAGTATGATGGTAGCTGCCTGCTCGGCCGTCGTCGGCGCATCGTCTCGAAACCGGCGGCCCATTTCACCAACCAACACCCGAATCTGCTCGTCAGTAGTGTCTTCGTTGACCATCCCGAGAGAAGCCCAGCGTTTTCGCATCGCCACGATGTCGTCATCCGATAGTTCTTCGGCTTGTCGTCCAT